>JBICHZ010000412.1:0-4094 GCA_043101355.1 Rhodopirellula sp. JB044 | reverse complement strand
TCCACCGGAAGATGATGTTCGGCGAGCAGCTTCTGAATCTTCTCGAGCAAACGATCGCGGTAGCGGTCGACGACACCGGGAGCGAGATCTTGAATTTTGGCCGCCCGATGACGGATCGCCGCCAAATCGTCCTGCAGGACCCTGGCCATCGAAACGGCTTCGTGGTGACGCATGTGGTTGAAACGTTCAACCGCAGCGGTGACTCCTTCGACAACAAATTGCCGCCGACGCTTGAGTACCGCATCGCTCTCATCCGCGACCGCCTCGGTGGAAAGAACGCCAGGCAGCGTCAACAGTACACTCAGATCGATTTGAGTCGGCACGCCGATTCCGTCTGCCGCACTAGCCAGGTCGCCGGCGTACTTCGCCACCGCGTCCTGATTGACCCTGGACAATCCTTCGCCGGCGGGCGGTTTCAACGTGGCGTGCACCGTCACCGTTCCGCGTTCGATTTGACCGCGGAGGGTTTCCGTGATGACGCCCTCGAACGCACCGAGGGCCTCGTTGGTTCGGAGAATTAACTTCAAACCGCGGTTGTTCACCGACCGCAGTTCGACCACCAGGTTTCCCTCTTCTCCCGAGACTTCACTCCGCCCTTGCCCGGTCATGCTTCGCAAATGCGGGTAAAGGTCCTCAGTCATGAAGTTCAGTCGTTTTTAATTAACGGGAGCGGTCTCGAGCCGAATGCTACTCGGCTTCTTCTTCGGTAGTGTCTTCTTCGACGGCAGTTTCTTCAGCATCGGAAGCACCTTCGGCCGCGTCTGCATCGTCGCTCGACGGCTCGGACGTTTCGTCCGCATCGGAGTCCGCAGGGACCAAGTCGCCGTTGTCGGACGACTCTTCATCATCGTTGGTAGGGATCACCAAGCCGCTGGCGATGTCCTCGGCACCTTCTGACCCGGGACCGGCCGATACTTCGGGTTCGATCAAATCGGCAACACGAGGTGCGTGCATGCCGAGTGACCACATCGCGAACGCACAAACAAAAATCCAGACACCCGCCAACGAAATCGTCAACACGGTGAACGTGTCCCCAGCTTTGCTGCCAAACGCACTTTGGCCACCGGCCCCACCGAGAGCGCCGGCGAGTCCACCACCGCGGCCACGTTGAAGCAAAATCAACATGATCAGGAACACGGAAAGGAACGCCATCAGCATTCCGAGAACCATGCTGCCAAAATTAGCCAGCGGGCAAAACAGAGTCAGGGGAAGGGAAATGGTCATGTTTGTTCAGTCCGTTTTAGGAACCAAATTCGAAGGTTCAATTGGGTTCGGTGACGAAGTCGACGTGACTTCGGCGCCACTAGGAGGCAGGAGCCGCGTTGATGATGCCAGCGAAATCCTCGGCCTTGAGGCTGGCGCCGCCGACGAGGGCTCCGTCGATATTCGGTTGGGAAAGCAATTCAGCGGCATTGCCGGGCTTTACGCTGCCACCGTACTGAATCCGGATTTGTTCCGCCACGCCGGGCGTGAACATTTTGCCAAGAAGATCGCGGATAAAGGCATGAACCGCTTCCGCCTGCTCTTTCGAGGCGACTTTCCCGGTGCCGATCGCCCAAACCGGCTCGTAGGCGATGACGATTCCGGCCGCCCGGGCTTCGTCGAGCCCTTCGAGCGAGCCGCGGATTTGCGTCTCGATGACCGACTCGGTCTCGTCCGCTTCACGCTGCTCGAGCGTTTCGCCGACGCAGACGATCGGGGTCAAGTTTCCGGCCAACGCGGCGTGCAGCTTCTTGCTGACGCAGGCATCGGTTTCGCCCATCAGTTGACGTCGCTCGCTGTGCCCAAGAATCACAAATTGGCAACCGACGTCGGTCAACATTGCCGCGTTGACTTCTCCGGTGAAGGCACCGTCTTCGGCGGCGTACAGGTTCTGGGCACCCAGCTCGACGGGAGTCCCGGCGGTCACTTCCGAGACCGTCGAGAGATAAACCGACGGCGGGCAGAGAGCGATTTCGACAGCGGGCGACTTGCCTACCGCTTCAACAACGCCCTTGGCGAGCGAAGCGGCAGCAGCCGAACGCGTGTTAATTTTCCAGTTTCCGGCGATCAAGATACGACGAGTCACGCGAGGGCCTCGGTAGGTGGTTGTGGTGGAGTGGGTCCGCCGGCATCTTTCGCCAACGGGGAAACGGTCTTGCCGAGCAAGTCGGCCATCAATCGCATTTGATGCGATATTTGTTTGTATTGTTCAGGCAGCAGAGCCTGCGGTCCATCGCTCTTTGCCTCTTCCGGGCAATCATGGACTTCGATGTGCACACCGTCCGCCCCGGCGGCGAGTCCCGCCAAAGCACACGGCGGGATCAAATCCGGTCGCCCGGTGGCGTGCGAAGGATCGACGATGATCGGCAGGTGCGTCAACCCTTGGACGACGGGCACCGCCGCGACGTCGAACAGGTTTCGGGTCGCCGGGTCGAAACCCTTCACGCCGCGTTCGCACAACACGACGTTCGAATTGCCCTCGGACAAAATGTATTCGGCACTCATCAACAGGTCCGCGATCGTCGCACTCATCCCGCGTTTGAGCAGCACGGGCCGGCGACTCTTGCCGACCTCGGTCAACAGCACAAAGTTCTGCATGTTGCGAGCCCCGACCTGCAACATGTCGGCGTACTGCGACACCAATTCAACGTTCCGAGGATCGGTCACTTCGGTGACGACGGGCATCCCGAACCGATCTCCGACTTCACGCAGAATCTTCAAACCCTCTTCGCCGAGACCTTGAAACGCATAGGGGCTCGTCCGCGGTTTGTAGGCACCGCCGCGGAAGACGTTCGCCCCTGATTGACAGACGCTCTCGGCGATCCGCATCATCCGGTCACGGTCTTCGACACTGCACGGTCCGGCTATCATGCCAAGATTCCCGCCGCCGATTTTCACGCCCGAAACGTCGATCACGCTCGATTCCGGATGAGCCTCTCGCGACGCCAGTTTGTACGGTGGCAGCACCGGAATCACTTGAGCGACGCCTGGCAACGTGGACAGCGACTCTTTGTTGACCAACGACTCGTCGCCGATCAAACCGATGATCGTGCGGTACGTACCGCGGCTGAGATGCGACTGCAGCCCCATCGCTTCGACCCGTCGAATGACATGGTCGATTTGCTCGTCGGTGGCACCGTTTTTCAGAATTACAATCACGACGACAGCCTGCCAGGCGGGAAAATGGGCCAAACGCCCCCGAAATCAGAGGCAACACCTTAGCAGGCCGTATACAGAATCGTCGAGAGGAGGTTGGGGGGAGTAGGTAAATACGCCGCACCCGCACGCGGCGGCTGGTTTCCCGCAAAGCCGGCAGTTTGCCTGCAAAGCGGCGACAGTTTGCCCAAAAAGCGAGAGGTTCACTGCCCCCTCGCCGCGATCCCTACCCTTTGCGTTTTTCGACTTCCGATTTCATGAACGCGAGCCCTTCTTTCGCGAGAGTCATCTCGTCGCTGAACATGCGTCGCCAAATCTTCGTCGCCGCAGCGATTTCCGGAAGCGCCAACCCGAACGCTTCGATCACCATCCAACCGTCATACCCACAGTCGGCGATCGCATCAAAATTTTCCTTCCAGTTCACTCCGCCCGTTCCAGGTGTGCTGCGGTCGTTTTCGCGGATGTGAACATGGAACAACGTATCGCCACCGGCGTTCACCGCATCGGTGACGGACTTTTCTTCAATGTTGCTGTGGAACGTGTCGTACATAATGCCGCAGGACGGATGGTCCACTTCGCGAGCGAACCGGGTGGAATCGGCGTGTGTGTTGAGGAAGTAGCACTCGAACCGGTTCAATGCCTCGATGCCCAAACGCACCCCCACCTTTTCCGCATGCTCTGCGGTCTCTCGCATGCTTTCGACGCCCCATTTCCATTCGTCTTCCGTCGGGCCGCTACCACTGAACAAACCGAGCGCGGAGTGATATGGGCCCACCAACGTTTCCACACCGGCCGCGGCACAGCAATCGAGCGTTTGTTTGTTGCGTTCGACGCCCAACTTGCGGATCGCCGGGTCGCATGAAATCGGGTTGTCTTCTTCGTTACGGATCGTGACCGCGGTTCGTCCGAGTTGCAACGTATCGAGCTGTTTGCCCAACGCCGCGTAATCGAGATCG
>JBICHZ010000411.1:0-4178 GCA_043101355.1 Rhodopirellula sp. JB044 | reverse complement strand
TGTTGTGTGGTGCCCGGGGAACAAACGATGCATTGATCGAACTCGGTCAGAACCAACCTTGCGATGAAATCGTTGGACATCGTCCCGACCGAGTGGAACCACGCGTCAACAAGAGAAGACCGAAGGTGTTGAAACTGATGTTGAAACCAAGATCAAAATATGGACGACAACTGGCGAACGCGGCATGACAAACGGATCCTGTTGCCCGGCTCGAATCGTCGCAAGTCCTTGCTACGAAAGCGGCAGTGCCATTCGTGTCGGACACGTTTTCGGCGCCGGACACCTTATCGGCGCATTTTTGCGGCACCACGCGTCATCTCCGTCGACCTATGGGAACGAAAAGTCGTGCCTAAAACTCGGCGTCGATGACTTCTTTGGACGCTTTCGTTCCCAACTTACCCCACAAACCGTAAGGACTTTGCGAGCCCGCGGCCAAGCCTGCGTTGGTCAGGTTGATCATCGCGACCATCGGGCTGGTTTGCGTTCCGGCTTCGATCGAATCGGTGATGAATTTCACGGCGCCATCACCCATCAGGACGTGACAGCCGCCTTGGTGACGACTGCTCGGAGGCATCAAACCGTAACGTTTGTCCGTGGTGGCGGTGGCGACAATCGTATCAGAACTGTGATCATAGGCACCTTCGCTAGTCACGCAGGCGGCCGTGTTCGGCGGGCTGATTGTCATCATGCCCGTGTAAACCGGGTTGCCATCGGCCCACCGATAACCTCGAGCGATGCTGCCGGTGGCGATCAATGTCACGCCGCTTGCGGCCCAAAACTGAGGTCGGGTTGAATCGACAAACGTGGCTTCACCACAGGCCGACGGATCCAACGTCAACGCGGCTGTCGTGCCACTGAGACGAGGGTTCGTGCGAATGTCTCGGTCGCCGAGGTCCGTCGTGACTTCACCCATCATGATCGTATTGGCGAGACCGTCGAGGATGTCGCGGAACATCGCCTTCTGCCGTGGAACGAAAACGCCGCGGCAGTTCGCGCGTGCCATCTGATAGACATTGGAGTCTTTCTTATACAGTGTTCGGCTCGTTGGTCCGTCGGTCGATGAAACAATGCTATCGCCGAGGCAAACGGCGTAGTTGGTTCGTCCCGCCGACGGCACGCCGGTCCCTGGATCACTCGGGCAGCGGAGTGTAGGGATCTCTTCGCTCCACGGGCCATAGCTCGTGTCATCGGTGGTTCCGTTACTGACACCTCCGTCCGGCGACGGTCCCATGGCGGGATAGAGCGTACCGGTGGTGCCGTTCTTGTTTGGCGCGTTGGGGTTGCTGATCTGTTCCCAGAGAGCCTGGGCTTCGACAAACGGCAGCAAGCCTACCAACGCGCTGAGTTCTTCGCCGTTTGCGTTGACGTTGGGCGTGTCCCATGCCGTGGCGACACTCAGTCCGGTGCCGCCCTTTTGAATCGGCAGTTGGTTGTAGGCCGAATGGTAGTTGTGGATCCCCAATCCGATTTGTTTGAAATTGTTACTGCAACTCATTCGTCGTGCCGCTTCCCGGGCGGCTTGAACCGCCGGCAGCAGCAAGCCGACGAGGACGCCAATGATGGCGATCACCACCAGCAATTCAACAAGGGTAAAGCCTCGGCGGGCATAATGCGTTTTCATCGTTTTCACTCACTCAACAGAAGGACAAGAATGCCCGAGACAGGAACGCCTCGGGCGTGTAGTGAGTGATAAACACCGGTCCCGTCAAAAAACTCTTGCGAGTTTGTCCAACGGTCGTGTGATTTCAATACGCGGATGTTCGTAACGACCGGCAGGTTGCTCGATCGTGGCCCCGGCTCGCCCGGTTGGCGTCTCCAACGACCCCCGAACGACGAATCGCATGACGGTGTTGCAGTTTCGTCGTTTACCGCGAAGCGCATGAAATAACGCTGCGGACGCACTTGCGAGCCACAGCGTTTTGAGTTGAGCACCGAACGGAAAGCTGTTCGCTTGATCGCCATTCATCATGCCAGTGAATCAGGCACGGTGAACGTCCGACGGAACATCGATTGATCGTGATTTCCGAATCGGTTCGAGGAAACGTGGGTTTCGTTTAGAACTCGGAATCGATGACTTCCTTCGAAGCCTTCGTTCCCAACTTGCCCCACAAGCCATACGGGCTTTGCGATCCGGAGGCGAGTCCGGTGTCGCTGTTGTGAATACGAGCGACCATCGGGCTGGTTTGCGTTCCCGCTTCGATCGAGTCGGTAATGAACTTGACTGCACCGTCCCCCATGAGGACGTGGCATCCGCCCTGGTGACGACTTCCCGCTGGCATCACGCTGTAACGCTTGTCTGCCGACGCGGTTGTGATAATACCGCTGCCGTCGTACATGCCTTCATCGGCCACGCAGGCGGCGCTGTTGGGTGGGCTGATGGTCATCATGCCCGAATAGACGGGGTTGCCGTCGGCCCATCGGAAACCGCGGCCGATGCTGCCGCTGTTGATCAACGCTACCCCGGTGGTGGCCCAAAACTGAGGCCGGGTCGCGTCGACGGTAGATGCGTCGCCGCACAGTGCAGGGTTGGCGACGATCGTTGCGGTGGTTCCGATCGCGTTCGGATTGGTGCGGATATCGCGGTCGCCCAAGTCGGTCACGATCTCGCCCATCATGATCGTGTTTGCGAGGCCATCGAGGATGTCACGGAATTTGGCCTTTTGCCGAGGGACGAAGACACCACGGCAGTTCGAGCGAGCCATCTGTCCGGCGTTTGAGCTCTTCTTGTTCAGCGTGCTGGTGGTCGGTCCGTCAGTCGACGAAACGATGCTGTCGCCGAGGCAGGCGGCGTAGTTGGTTCGTCCGGCGGCGGGAAGGCCCGTCCCCGGATCGCTCGGGCAACGCAGGAACGGCAGTTCCTCATTCCACGGTCCGTAGTTTCCGTTGGCAGTGCCGTTGTCGGGCGTCGGTCCCATTGCCGGCCAAATGCCTGCCGAGCCGTCTTTGTTCGGCGCATTCGGGTTCGCGATTTGTTCCCACAGAGCTTGAGCTTCAACGAAAGGGAGTACGCCGACGAGTGCACTGAGCTCTTCGTTGTTAGACGTTGTGCTCGAGAGATCCCAGCTAGCTAATCCTACGCCGAGCCCGGTGCCCGATTTTTGAATCGGCAGTTGGTTGTATGCCGAGTGGTAGTTGTGAACTCCGAGCCCCAACTGCTTGAAGTTGTTACTGCAGCTCATTCGGCGGGCTGCTTCACGTGCTGCTTGGACGGCGGGCAGCAATAATCCAACGAGAACACCGATAATGGCGATCACGACTAACAGCTCGACCAAAGTGAATGCAGATCGAGTTTCCGACTTCTTCATATTGACTCTTTCCAAAGTGTTCGTGTGACGTGAGCGTCGACAAAAGGGAACCGACGACAAATCTAATAAACAAGAGACATTGAGAATTGTCTTCCCTCAATTCTGAATTTTTGTCGAAAACGGTTCTCCAGTGCCAAGGCCATCACCTCTACAGGGGAATAGCTTGTGCGCGTTGCTTTATAGCGATGAGCAACCGAACTAAGAGCCTTTATGTTGCGATATTCATAACACTTTCGCGTTCTTCATATTTGTAGAGATTGCCAACATACTCCTCATGATTTTTAGATGCTGCGTTCACTGGATCTCAACATCTTCCCGTGGGCCAACCAGCCGAGCGGACTTCGTTGCGGGCTATGCGCAAATCGTCGCAAACATCGCCTTTCACACGTTTTTTCTCAGGCGCAATGGATGTGATTTGTTCTTGTGTTAACCGCGGAACAATACGATTGAACTGCACCAAGGAAGCACTGGGACTGCACTGCGGACACGCTCACTCGTGTTCGGATTATGTCAGTTGCATCAATTATTCATTGCACTGGAAACAAGGCGTTCTTAATGGCGTACCAAGGGACAATCAGATCGCGGTACGTGCGAAGTCGATGGTCGACGAATGACCTAGGACTGCAGTATCCCCAGTCGGTTGTGTTAAGAAACTGTCGGTTGTGTTAAGAAATCAGTCTCAAAGATCACGTGTTCGCCGTTCAATGGGGCTTTAGGATTGATTGTTTGTTGTTAGTGAGAACACGGGTCTCATAAGATCGGTTCTGACGTGCAGTCGTTGCAGTTGCCGGGGGGGGAGAGGCGGACTACCTGTGCCCCACACCCCTACCCGTTGTCAACGGTGCCTCGCACCTGCTGTGCAGGACTGCTAGG
>JBICHZ010000410.1:0-7308 GCA_043101355.1 Rhodopirellula sp. JB044 | reverse complement strand
AGGTCTTGTGCAGATGGTCTCGCAGTGCCTGGAAAGCCTCTCCGTGATTGGTCATTTTTTCATTCCTTTGTGGCTTCGAGCGGTTTTTGACGCGTTCTACGGCAGGGCGGTTTCGCCTGAGAGCCGCGATCGGGTCGCGTTTAACGTCGGTGGGTGATGTGTGCCTGAACGATACCGGTAATAGGGAACATGTTCAATCATCCAAACCGTGTGGCCCCCGGTCGCGAGAAAGGCCTCCGGTCGCGTGGAAGCCCAGTCGCGAGGAAGCCCGGTCGCGTGGAACGACCGCGATCGACTACGATCCTGCGAGAGGCCGCGTAACAGAGTCGGAGTCGACAACGATGCTGTCGATAGAGCAGCCGATCATGTTGACGCGAGTCTCGCCAGTCGCATTCGCTTATCAAAGAGTACAGATGGGAATCTTGATTCCGTTGATCGTCATTTTCTTCACATGCCTGGTGATCTGGCGGGCGTGTGACGGATTTGAAATCGCCAGTGAATATATCGGACGCAATCTGTCCGAGGGGGTTCGCGGGGGCACGATCAATGCGATTTCCTCGAGCGTTCCAGAGTTATGTACGACACTGATCGCTTTGTTTGTTTTGTCCGACCGAGACGGGTTTTCGGTGGGGATCGGGACGACGGCCGGAAGTGCGATTTTCAACGGCATGATTATTCCCGCGGTTTGTATCCTCAGCGTGGTCGGTTTCGTCGTCGCGGGTGTCCGGGTGACTTCGGTGAACGTGTCGACCAAGGTGCTCGTTCGCGACGGGCTGTCGTTGATCTTGTGCGAGTTCGTGTTGATCTTGTTGGTCAACGGCGACCAATTGCATTGGTGGCAGGGCGGTGTCTTGATGCTGATGTATTTCGCGTATCTGACGTGCATGTTGGTGTCGATGAAGCGGCCTGATACCGGTAGCGATGCCGAGCATTGCGACGATGCCGGTGACAGTGAAGATGCGAGCGACGAACCGGAAGCCGACTGCGACGATTCACAGACCGGAGCGATCGGGCGTGTCTGCTATTGGTTGTCCGGCGGGCCGATATTGGATTTGGAACGGTGGTTTGTTCGCGAACATCATCGCGAGCAAATGCGTGAGGAGTCGTGGAACGGTTGGGGGCTGTTGTTGACATCGACCGCAGTGATCGGCACCGCGTGCTGGGGGCTGGTGACGGCGTGCGAGTGGCTGGGGACCGGGCCGGGCAACGCGGAACATCCGTCGTACACGTTTTTGGGGCAGTCGTTCGAAGGGTTGGGGATGCCGGCGATGTTCGTCGCGGTCATCTTTGCCTCGATGGCGACGAGCGTTCCCGACACCGTGATCTCGATCCGAGACGCCCGCGACGGCGATTACGACGACGCGGTGGCCAACGCGTTGGGCAGCAACATCTTTGACATTTGTTTCGCGTTGGGATTCCCGTTGTTTGTGTACACGCTGATCCACGGGCCGATCGAGCTGTCGGCCGACATCGCCCAGCAAAGCGGCGAGCTGCGGCTGTTGCTGTTGCTCCTCACCGTGGTCGGGTTCTTTGTTTACTTCCTCGGGGCACGCGGCGAGACCGCATCGGGGACTCCGTACGTGGAGATGCGTCGCGGGAAGGCGGTTTTGCTGTTGGGGCTTTATGTCGCGTTTGTGGCCTACATCATCGGGCGGAGCCAGGGAGTTCCGGCCGCGGTCGGGCTGTCGGAATGGCTGCGAATGGCGCTGGACCTGCTGCCAAAACTGGGGTGAGACGAGTTATCGCAGTCGCCCCTCTTGACGCTCGGCAGGGGGCTGCCAACATATCGCCATCCCGAGCGTCGAAGTCGATGGACCATCGACGGGTGGCCACCGGTCGCCTCGCCTATCCCCCCTTTCAATGTTGACAAAATCTCATGTTACGTCGCGCTAAAATCACGATCATTGGAGCCGGAAACGTAGGTGCCACGTGTGCCCATTGGTGTGCAGCGGCCGAACTCGGCGACGTCTGCCTGCTCGACATTCCGCAAACCGAGGACATGCCCGCGGGTAAGGCCCTCGATTTGATGCAGGCCTCGCCGATCATGGGATACGATTCGAACATCGTCGGTACGACGGACTACGCCGATACCAAAGACAGCGACGTGATCGTGGTTACCGCGGGGATTCCTCGCAAACCCGGCATGAGCCGTGACGACCTGTTGGCGACCAACGCAAAGATCGTCACCAGCGTCGGCGAACAAATCAAAGCGACCAGCCCCAACGCGGTCGTGATCGTTGTCAGCAACCCGCTCGACGCGATGGTTCAGCAAATGTGGAAGGTGACCGGCTTCGAACCTTCCCGCGTGATCGGACAAGCCGGCGTGTTGGACACGGCCCGCTATCGCACGTTCCTGGCAATGGAACTCGGCGTCAGCATCGAAGACATCAGCGCGTTGTTGATGGGCGGCCACGGCGACACGATGGTGCCCATCCCGAGCTGCACGAGCGTCGGCGGTATCCCCGTGACTCAACTGATCGATTCGGGCCGTTTGGACGAAATCGTCGACCGAACCCGCAAGGGCGGTGCGGAGATCGTTTCGTTGCTGAAGACCGGTAGTGCGTACTACGCTCCCGCCGCCGCGTGTGCCCAAATGGTCGAAGCGGTCGTCAAAGACAAGAAACGCGTGATTCCGGTCGCCGCTCACTGCGAATCGGAGTACGGCGTCGGTGGATACTACGTTGGCTTCCCTGTCGTGATGGGTGCCGGCGGTGTCGAGAAGATCATCGAGTTGAAACTGACCGATGACGAAACGAAGGCGTTCCAAAACAGCGTCGATGCGGTGAAATCGCTCGTCGCAACGATGAACGGTCTGCTGTCGGCGTAACGTCGTCGCGTGAGCCGAATGGCCGTAAGGCCTCGGGTGTTGGGCGATCACTTGGTCGGCGAATCCCGCCGACGCCGATCTCCTTAGGATCCGTCGCCCAGAAAGTACTCATTCAGGAACGACTGCCGCTCGGCTTCCGGGGTTTTTGCGAACTCGACCATCGCGTACAGACGCTGTTGGTCGCGACGCATTTTCTCACTCAGAGCGGCTTCGCCGAACAGATCTCGCGGCAGATCACTGACGACCCGAAAACACTCAGGTGGTCGTGGCCCTGCGATCACGCCGTGGCGGTCGAGCATCGCGATCGCGGTTTCGAGGCGATGGTCATGGGGACTGACCCGTTGCAGTTGTTGGTTCAGCCAGTCCAGCCCGAACGCGTCGCAGCGGTCGGCGTGCTGGGTCAACGCGTGCATCAACCGATCGTAAAATCCCGCGTCCGGGTTCGCCCATTCGATGAACTGCATCTGCGTCATCAAGTCCGCTTGGTCGTACAGCCAAACGCATCGGCTCGGTTCTCCGTCGCGACCGGCACGGCCGATTTCCTGGTAGTACGATTCGATCGAGCCAGGCGTTTCGGCGTGCACGATCAGCCGAATGTCTTCCTTGTCGACCCCCATGCCGAACGCCGGGGTCGCGAGCACCGTGTCGACTTCACCGCTCATGAACGCGTCCTGCATCGAACGACGCTGGGTTCGTGAAAGATCGCCGTGATAACAAACGTGATCGAAACCATCACGGCGCAGTTTGTCGGCAAACCGTTCGAGTGTCTTAATCAGCGAAAAGTAAATGATCGTTCCACCGGGAGCGTTTCCTTTCTCGCCCCAGATATCTGGATCGCGAAGGGCATCGACAATGTGCGTATGCTTTTCGTCTTCATCGACAACCGATTCCACCTTCATCGACAAGTTCGGCCGATCGATCCCTTCGTGGAACAAGCGAATATCTTCGCGAGCGATGCCCATTTGTCGATAGATGTCGGCGCGACATTCCGCGGTCGCGGTCGCCGTCAAGGCAATCGTGGTCGGATTGCCTAGCAACTCACGGATCTCAGCGATGCGGCTGTAATCGGGCCGGAAATCGTGTCCCCACTGACTGACACAGTGTGCCTCATCGATCGCGAGCAGTTGAATGTTGCGATGAGCAATCGTTTCCAAGAACTCTTCTTTGCGAAACCGTTCCGGTGTCACGTAAAGCAACCGGTACTTGCCTTCAGCGACCTCCTCTTGCCGCTGCAAACGGGCGTTCCGGTCGAGCGATGAATTGATCAGGGTTGCGTCGATCCCACGAGCCTGCAACGCGTCGACTTGGTCCTGCATCAACGCCACCAACGGGGACAAAACGAGCGTCAAGTTCCCGTCACCCGGCGTTGCCGCCAGCGCAGGGATTTGAAAACACAACGACTTCCCCCGCCCGGTCGGCATCACCACCATCGCATGCCTACCCGCCATGACATGCTCGATCACCTCCGCCTGTTGAGGACGAAAGGAATCGTAGCCGAAGTACTGTTTGAGGATTTCGTTCATAATGAAAGCAGCGTCAGGCAGCGAGACAGTTCAATCGATGTATCGCCGCGAACGCTTCGATTATGCTCAGCCTAGATGCGGAAAAATCGACGGGCGTTGGCGGTGGTGGTTTCGGCGAGGCTTTCGGGGGAGACCTTGCGGACTTCGGCGAGACAGCGCAGGGTGTGTTCGACGCGGGCCGGTTCGTTAGGACGGCGACCGCGGAGAGGTTCCGGGGAAAGGTACGGGGAGTCGGTTTCGACGAGCAAGCGATCCTCGGGGACCATCGCGGCGACTTCACGCAGGTCCATACTTTTTTTGAACGTGACCATGCCGGCAAAGCTGATCATGCAGCCGAGATCGAGGCACGCGCGGGCTTCGTCGAGGTTGCCGGTGAAGGAATGCATTACCGTTGGCGGAAGGCTCGACTGCGATCGCAATTGGTCAATGATCAGCGAACAGCTTTCACGCATGTGGATCACCACCGGCAACGAACGTTCGACGGCGAAGTCGAGATGTTGTTGAAAGAACTCATGCTGCATCTCGATCGGCGTATCGTCCCAGTAACAGTCCAGCCCCGTTTCACCGATGCCGACGACGCCAGGTTGCTCGGCGAGTTCTTGGATCACCTCGAAATCATTCTCCGCGGCTTCGGCGGCCGAGTTCGGTTGGATGCCGACGACGGCGTGCAGATACCCCGGATAACTCTTCGCCAACTCGCACGCACGCCGACTCGTTTCGACATCGATCCCGATCACCGCGATCCCGCCCACGCCGGCTTCCTTCGCCCTCGCGATGACTTCATCGACCGAGGAATCAAACGTGTCCGTATTGAGGTGGGCATGTGTGTCGAACAGATTTAACAAAACGATTTGCTCTCGGCTGAGGGTTCTCGGGGGTCGATCCGGACAGGAAGTCGCACCAGGATAGCAATGCTTCGATGTGTGTAAATCTCACCGCACGATTTGTTGAACACAGCACCCCATTGGCACGCGTTGCCGCCAAGTGCTTCGTTCGGTGGCTTTTCGAGACAAACGCTGAATCCATGCTAGCGAATCGCTGAATAGACCCGCCATGATCCGAGGGCGGTGACAAACACGACCACGGACCAAGCGACATAAATGCCCCAACGGGACATGGCCAGAGGTGAGCCGGCAGTCTTCTTGCGAACCACGAACAGCATGATCGCGGCGACGATCGGCAGCAGCAATCCGTTTGCGATCTGTGCAACGACAATCGTTTCAGAAGGACTGCTGTGCAGGATCCCCGCGGCGGCGATACCGATAACAACTACCGAAATCGCGATGAATCGGAATGCTTTCTCAGAAGTTCCGGTGGACCAACCCATGCATCCACACACCGCATACGCGGTCGCGACGGGTGCGGTCACAGCGCTGGTCAGGCCCGCGCAGAACATGCCGATCGCGAACGCTTGACTGCTCAGCGAACCTAACGCGGGACGCAAACCGTCGGCGATTTGGTCGGGTGTGGTCCACTCGATCTGTTGGTCAAAGAACGCTCCGCAGGAGGTCAACAAAATCGCTCCGGTCACTAGGCCACCGAGCGTGATCGAAACCGCGGTGTCCCGTCGGGCTTGGTTGATCGCGAGCTCCGGCGGAACGTCTTTCCAGGTCGAGGCGGATCGGCTCGCGTGCAAGAACAGGTTGTAAGGAACGATCGTGGTACCGATCATCGCCAGGACCAACGTGAGGTTGTCAGGCGTGATTCTCGGCACGAAACCCGCGGCGACTCGATCGAGCGACGGCATGCCTTTGATCGCGGTCACCATGAACGCTGCACTGAGGAATCCGACCAGCGACACGAGCACCGTTTGCAACAACCGGTCGCGACCGGACCCAATCACCACGATCGTGAAAACGCCAATCGCGAGCGTCCAGAGTTGTCGCGAACCGCCGAAAAGTGCGGACACGCCGACGACGGCCCCGGTCAAGTTGCCGGTTTGATACGCGGCGTTTCCTAACCCGATTGCAACGATCACCAACGCTAACATCGGACGCAGTCATCGAGACCCTCGCAGTGTGTCGCGGATCGATTCGCTGAGTCCTGTCCCGGTCAGGATGCCGAGCCGAGCGGCGAGCGATTGCAGTACGATCGTACCCACGACCGCGAACAGAACCGTCCACAACAATTCGCACCCGAAGAGAGTGCCCGCGCGACTCGCCGTGACCACGGTTCCGGGGCCGATGAACGCGGCAGTGACTAACAGTCCAGGACCGACCCGAAACCGGTTCGACGGCCGCGAAACCGTTTCGACGTCACTCATTACGCTCGCCACCGGATTGCGTGAGGGCGTATAAAGCGAATGTGGCTAACCAATGATCTCCCTCGTAGTGGCCGCTGTTGACGTACGCCAAACCCGCACTCAAATGAGCGGACGCACTTTGCAAAAGCGAGTCTCGATGGGGATGCGCAGCGGGCAGCGACATCGCGATCGCTCGCATGCACCAGGCTCGGCTGAGGTTCAGGCCGGCCAAGTGGACGAGTTTTCCATCCGTCAGATCGCTCACCGTGACCGGTTCGATCGTTCCGTCGCGAAGTCGCTCGTCGAGATTCGGGATGAAATTTTCAAACCAAGCCGCGAACTCGTTCGATTTCAAAACACGACGCATCAAGTCGGCTTCGTTCCATCCGGACGAAAAAAAGTCGTGACCGGATGGCTCGTATTGGAGCGGGTAATCGATGTCGGTTTGGTAGTAGGCATTGGCACGATCGATCACGAGTTGTTCGAGATCGCGGAGCTTCATCGCGTGGGCGTAGTCGAGAATCTGGCCGAGAGCGAAACCGGTATCGGTGTGTTGTCCGGTGCGAATCGGAAAGGTCAGCAGCGGCAGGTAGTCGCGAATCCGTTCGACAAACAAGTTTTCCAACGGACGTAGGTTTTCTCGCCATCGCCGGGCGTCGGCGTCATCCCAGTCGTCGAGTTCCATGGCCAGTCGCAAGTACCACGACCAGCCATAC
>JBICHZ010000409.1:0-16896 GCA_043101355.1 Rhodopirellula sp. JB044 | reverse complement strand
ACCGGGATGACGTTCGACGATTTCGAATTGATTGAACTCAACGAAGCCTTCGCCGCGCAGGTAATCGCGTGTGAACGAGCGATGGCATCGCGTGAGTTTGCCGAAAAGGAACTCGGGCAATCCGAACCGGTCGGCAAATTGCCCATGGATCGAGTCAACATCCACGGCGGTGCGATCGCACTCGGGCACCCGGTGGGAACAACGGGAACACGCATCGTTTTGACGCTACTTAGAGCGTTGCGTGAATCGGGCAAACGACGTGGACTCGCCACGTTATGCGTTGGCGGGGGCCAGGGAGTCGCCATTGTCGTGGAAACGGCATAACCGCAGCCTCATGCCCGGCGGCTACCAAGCCGACTCCGGTGCAGGCGCATTGCGGGGCATAACGATATCAATGCAACCAGTTTCAAGGAGACAACGATGAACGAAAAACGATACACGGCTTTTGACGTGACCATGAATTCGGCGGGTGTCTTGAAGGTCACGCTGGACGTCCCGAAACGCCCCATGAACGTGTTCACGGTCGAAGTGATTGATGAACTCGATCACATCATCACGGACATCGAGTCACGCCGCGACGTCAAACTCGTCGTGTTCTGCAGCAACAAGGAAAGCGGCTTCCTGGCGGGGGCCGACGTCAAAGCCATCGCTCGCATCGCCGGTCCGTCCCAAGCCGGACGACTGATTGATGCCGGTCAGCAACTGTTTCATCGGATCGACCATCTTCAACTACCGACACTCGCGGTCATCCACGGGCCGTGCCTCGGTGGTGGTTTGGAATGGGCGCTGGCGTGCGACTATCGAATCGCTCGCGACAACAGCAGCACGAAGATCGGGTTGCCGGAAATCAAACTCGGCCTCATCCCCGGTTGGGGTGGCACACAACGTTTGCCGCGTCAGGTCGGCCTGAGCCAAAGTTTGAAGATGATCCTGCAAGGCAAAGCCGTTTCGGCGCATACGGCGGCAAAGATCGGGCTGATCGACCGGGCGATCTCTCCAGACGATTGGGAGGAAGGCGTTCGGCACTTCACCAATGAGTTGCTGCATTCACGTTACCGACGCAGCACACCGATGCGTCGCCGTATCATCAACCGTCTCGAACTCTCGCGTGCCGGCAGTGCCTTCGTCCTGCATACCGCTCGTCGGCAAATCAAACACAAAGAGCACCAATACCCCGCTCTCGGTGCGGCGCTGCGTGCGATCGAGGTCGGTTTACATCGAGAAGGCGCCGGATATGTGACCGAACGCAGCGAGTTTGTGAAACTGCTCGCCACGGCAACATGCCGAAACCTGCTGAACCTGTTCTTCGCCCGCGAGTCCGCACGCGACATCAAGACGTGGGGCCGACGTGAGAAAGTCGATCTGCACTCCCACGAGATCCGTCGCCTCGGTGTCATCGGTGCCGGAGCGATGGGAGCCGGGATCGGCCAGTTCGCAGCCACGCACGGATACGAGGTCGCGATGCGAGAAGTCGATGAACCCGCCGCGCAGGCGGGACGTCAACGCATCGATAAACTGATCAAAACCTACGCTGACCGCAACCGGTTGTCGCTGTCTGCCCGCAGCGAATTGACCCAACGCGTCGCGGTGGCAACCGACGATGACGCGATCGTCTTGTCCGACCTCATTGTGGAAGCGGCGGTGGAAAGGCTCGAGATCAAACAGGAAATTTTCGAGCACCTCGATAACATTGTTTCTTCGGATTGCATCCTCGCGACCAACACGTCATCGCTGTCGGTCGACGCAATCGCTGGCCACACCCGACGCCCCGAACGTGTCGCGGGATTGCATTTCTTCAACCCGGTCCATCGCATGGAATTGGTCGAAGTCGTGCGCGGCAGCCGCACCAACGACGACACGATCACTCGACTGGTCGCCTTTGTTCGTTCGCTCGGCAAGACACCGGTTGTCACGAAGGACTCGCCCGGGTTCCTTGTCAATCGCGTGCTGTTCCCGTACCTCGGCGAAGCCGTTTTGATGTACGGCGAAGGACATGCTCCAGCCGACATCGATCGGGAACTGCGACATTTCGGCATGCCGATGGGACCGCTGCAACTGATCGACCAGGTCGGATTGGACGTTGCGATGCATGTCGCGAACTCTCTCGGTGATGTTCTCGTTGGTCTCGATCCGGTCATCGACGTTCTGGGCCGTTTCGTGGACGCCGGCGACCTTGGCAAGAAGTCAGGACGTGGCTTCTATCGGTACCGCGACGGCAAAGCGTCTGCACGTGAAGACCAGACCGCCATGCCGATATCGACGCTCGACGTCAGTGACCGCTTCATGATCGACGGGCTGAACATGATCCAGCGGCGATTGGTCTACCCGATGCTCGCCGAGTCGGTCCGGTGCAAAGAACAGCAGGTCGTTCGAGAAGATTGGATGATCGATCTCGCGATGGTTCTCGCCACCGGATTCGCACCACACCGTGGCGGTCCGTTGAGAGTGATCGACTCGATCGGCATCGAGGCCGTTTACCAAAACATGAGACAACTGCAGGTGATCCACGGGGCCCGTATGGCGCCGCCGCAGTTGATGGCTGACATGGCCAACAAGGGGACACGGTTCTTTGTGAGGGAAGGTTCCATCGATTCACGTGAATCGGTACTGCCCCGCGAAGAACACACACGAGAAGGAACGCCATAAGAAGCCCCCACGAAGAAAGGAACGAGCCTGGACGCAACCGCCCCTGGATGCAGGCCAACCGACGAGCAGCGTGTTGCTCCTCTTTTTGAACCATTGCCCGAATAGGAACCTCCGATGAGTACCGACTTTCACCGCCACACCCGTCCCGACGACGTTCAGCAACCTGAACACACCCCCGCGCAGCCGAACAAACCGGAATCCTTCGCCGAGGTCGCGCTGCGACTCGGGGGTGCATCGGCGGACGAAGCCAAACGGACCGGTGTGCTCGACACGGCCGATGATGAAGTCGAAGCACTCTTCGCACCGCGATACCAAACCGTCAACAGCCCCGTCCATCGTGCCGTTTGGGAGAAGGACAACGCGACGGAAGACTTCGCATCCCTGCCGATGACTTCCTCGCCGTCGGTCTCACTCGTCGTTGAACAATCACTCAACATCGTCCGCAAACACCGTGATGAGAAAACGCTGTTCGGTGACGACGGCAAGATCACGAACAAAGTCATCGCGGAACTCGGCACGGTCGGCTACTGGGGCCTGCTCGTGGATCGACAATACGGCGGCAGTGGCGCGAGCATGCGTGAGTTCACCGACATGATCACTCGGATGGCGACGATCGATCCGACCGTGGCCGGACTCGCTTCGGTCCACGGTTGTATCGGCGCCGTCGATCCGGTTCGTTCGTTCGGCAGTCAGGAACAGAAAGAACGCTTTCTCCCGAAACTCGCCGACGGCCGCACACTGTCCGCCTTTGCGTTGACCGAACCGGGCGCCGGCAGCGATCTGACCGCTCTGAAAACGACCGCGGTTCTCGATGGAGATGACTACGTCGTCAACGGCGAAAAGCTGTTCATCACCAACGCAGTACCGGGACGCACGATCGGGCTGGTTTGCATGATCGACAATGTGCCGAGTGTGCTGGTGGTCGATCTTCCGGCCACGACCGACGAAACGTTCTCCCTGAACCGGTATGACATTTACGCGTTGCGGCGAGCCCACAACAACGGGCTGATCTTTCGAAACTTCCGCGTTCCGAAAGAGAATCGCTTGATGCCCGCTCAGGGTGATGGATTGACGATCGCCTATCACGGTTTGAATCTCGGACGGGTCTCCCTGTGTGCCAATGCCGCCGGTGCGATGCGTTGGATGCTCAGCGAGATGCTGCCATGGGCCGCTTACCGAGAAACCTATGGTCAACCGATCGAACGTCGCGAACTGATTCAACGCCGCGTCGGCAGGATGGCCGGGATGATCGTGGCCTGTGATGCCTTGTCCGCCTGGTGCTCCGACCTGCTCGACCAAGGATACCGGGGCGAGATGGAATGCATCATCGCGAAGATCTTCGGCAGCGAAATGCAAAAAGAGGCCGCGATCGAACTCTTCATGAAAACCCACGGCGGGCGTTCGTTCCTCAAAGGACACCTGTTCGGCGACAACGTGCACGATTTCCTCGCGCCCTGCATTTATGAAGGCGAGGGCGAGGTACTCGGCATGGCGTTCTTCAAATCGATGGTCAAACATCACGGCAAGCAGTACTTCGAACCGATCGGTCAAGCACTCCACGACTTGGGAGTTTCCAAACCGAATCCGCTCAACCCGAAACACGCGTGGGCGCTGCGTCGTCCGTTGATGAAGTACGCCGGTTGGTTCACACGGCAAACGATCCGCCCCGCACGATGGACCGACGCGGGTGTTAGCGATTCCAAACTGCGCCGTCATGTCCGCTTCGCCCGTAAATATCTCTCGGGCAGCGGCATGCGGGTCAGTTCGACGATGCGAACCTATCAATTGAAATTGGCCGACCGGCAATGTCGCATGTCCGCGTTGTCGCTCGAGATTCAATCGGCGGTGGTCATGTTGGTGACCGCTCTGTACGCCGGACGCAGCGGCGACGCGATCACTCGCCAAGCAGCCGACGTGATCTGTCGCGAACTGCGATTGCGAATCGAAGGCGGCAAGCCAACCGATCAAGACTTCCGAAACGTCACACGACTGGGCGCGCGAATTGCAGACGAGGCTCACTTGGCAGAGGGGAACGCGGGGGGAACCGGGTGGTCGGCACTCACCGGAGTGCAATCCGGCCGAATCATGATGCCCTACAAGTAGCCCCATGATTTGCCGAGCACCGCGCGTGCTCCAACACGCGCGTGCGCCAATTCACCAGGAGCCCTTCATTTCACAAGGAACGAGTCACCCATGAACATCGCAGAAGTAATCCCTTTTCGACGCGACCATCCCGAACAACCCGCGCCCATGCGAAACGCCGTCGTCGCATTGGGCGGCGGAGGTGCGCGTGGGTTGGCACACCTCGGCGTTCTTGAGGTCCTCAAACAAACTCGCGTTCAGGTCGAGCGATACGTCGGGACCAGCATCGGTGCTCTCATCGGGGCGATGTGCGCCGTCGACGACAACATCCTGCGTGTTCAAGGAAAAGTGATGGGTTTCCTCGACTCTCCGGGGTTCGACCATCATCAACAACAACTCTTCGGCTCGGCAAACGTCCCCGACGAAAACGCCAATACCGGAATCATGGCGTGGTACGACCGAGCGAAGTATCTCTACTCCGCACACCGACGACTCACCCGTGCCGTGACGCAGCAATCGTTGTTGCACGACGCCATGCTGACCGCCTCGATCGAGGAATTGATTCCTGATATCGAGTTTGCCGATCTATCGATGCCGCTGAGTATCGTGGCCGCCGACCTCCGCAGTGGGCACCGCGTCGTGCTCGAATCGGGATCGGTGCGGACCGCGATCCACGCGTCCATGGCATTGCCGGGCATTTTTCCACCGGTCGAACACAACGGGATGCTGCTATGCGACATCGGTGTTGTCGACTCCATACCGACCGCCGTGGCGAGCGCGTACGCCAGCGACCTGACGATCCTCGTCGATATCGGACAACGCAACGCACGCATGGAGAAATTCGACACCGCGATGGATGTGATGATGCGGATGCAAGACATCGGCGAACAAATCCTCCGGCGTGAGAAAACCGAACTCGCCGACGTTCACATTCGCCCCGAACTGACCGGCGTTTCCTGGTTTGATTTCCAAAATCCGGAAGAGGTCATGGAACGAGGACGCACGGCCGCATTCGAAGAATTCGCGCGTCACTCGTTCTTTCGCACCGGCCGCTCCGGACATGCCGACGCGGCGACGGGAGATCACCTCGACGTTCGACCACCTAGCGAGAACGTCCGTTATCGATAAGTCGTTGGAGTTCACCCTTGAGGCGTTCGGCGACTTGAGGATGCTGATCGATGACGTTGTTTTTCTCCGACGGATCGGCCTCGAGGTCAAACAGCATGAATTGCGGAACCGCCGTGTTTGCAAGCTTGGCTTCGACCACGACATTGAATGCCTTGCGTCGATCGTAGCGATGCAATTTCCATTTCCCGACCCGATAGCCATAGGTGCCCGACCCGCCGTTGTTTTGTTGCACCAACGACTCGCGTCCCTGAGCACCTGATTCTCCCAACAATGCATCCAGGACGTTCATGCTGTCCAAACACCCGTCCTCGGGCAACGTCAATCCGGTCAGGGCAGCGAAGCTGGCTGCGAAGTCAATCGTGCAAACGATCTCGTCGCTGACGCCGGGTTGGATTTTTCCTTTCCACCGCGTGATGAACGGCGTCCGCGTGCCGCCTTCATAAACGCTGTACTTCCCACCGGTAAACTTACCACCGGCGCGGTGCGATCCGATCTTTTCAACCGCTTCATCTTGGTAACCGTCATCGAGCACCGGACCGTTGTCCGAACAAAGCACGACCAGCGTTTTCTCGGAGAGTTGCAACCGGTCGAGCGTCTTCATCAACTCGCCAACACACCAATCGAACTCGAGGATCGAGTCGCCCCGCAAACCGAGTTGTGACTTTCCTTGGAAACGTTCGTGAGGCATCCGAGGAACGTGAATGTCGTGCGAGGAAAAGAACAGAAAAAACGGTTCGTTCTGATGCTCTTGAAGAAACTCATTCGATTTTTCGACCCATTTATCCGCTAGGTCTTCATCGCGGAACCGGGCAGAGTTGCCACCGGTGTAGAAACCGATTCGGCTGATTCCGTTATGAATCGTGTTGTTGTGCCCATGCGACCAATCCAGTTTGAGCGAACTGCGATTGGTGATGCCATTGGGATGCTCAGGGCTCGGGCTCTTGCGTCCAACCCACAACGGATCGGCCGGATCCAGATTCAACACGTTGTGATCTTCGACATACACCTGCGGCACGCGGTCGTTGGTGGTCGGCAACAAGAAGCACGAATCGAATCCAATCTCGAGCGGCCCTGGTTTGAGATCGCCGTTCCAATCCGGGCCACTCGGACCACCGAGCCCGAGGTGCCACTTGCCAACCACTCCGGTTGTGTAGCCGCCCTCGTTCAACAGCGAGGCAACCGTTTCGGTACCAGGCTTGATGATCGCCGGCGCGTTCGGAGGAGCGATGCCGGTCCCTGGCTTGCGAAACGCATAGGTCCCGGTCAACATCGAATACCGAGTCGGCGTGCACGTCGATGCCGAACAGTAACCGTTGGTGAACCGAAGTCCTTCCGATGCCAACCGGTCCACGTTCGGAGTTTTGATCGAGGTCGCCCCATAACAGGAAAGATCACCGTAACCCAGGTCATCGGCCATGATGACCACAATATTCGGACGATCCCCTGACGCCGCCTCGGACGAAGGGGACAACAAACAATGCACGAAGCAAAGGGCCGATAGCAAAACGGCGAATTTCATGTTGACGACTTTTTGAGAAAGTGGGGACGGAAAGTGAGTGCGTTCTTACTCGAGCGAGCTGATCACGCGGAAAACGCAGACGACAACCGGCACAGCGACCGGTCGAGTCGAATCACCCGCATCAAACGCACTGCATAGACTGCGAGAGCGATCCAATTTGGACGCAAAGCACGCCATGGCAGATTGCCTCACAAGTTAGTTCGCTCAGCCGCACCGAACAACATCGCACATGGATAATGCTCCTTGGCAAGCGGACACGATCTGTTTGGCCACCGGACACCGCGACGATACAAAACTAACCTCGCACGGCATTCATTCACGGGCAGTTGATATCGTCGCACAACGAATGACAACAACTATCCGGCGGCCGATAGACGCGAATAGCACCCGGGGAACCGCCGCGACGTAGCTCTGGCCCCAATTTTGCACTGTCTCTCGAATTAACCTCATCGACGCAGTCTCCATCGCGTCGGAGAGCCCCCTCCGGCGCGGTGTTTCTGCATGACTCGCGATATTCATAACCTCACGAAACTCCACTCGCATGAACCCAATCGTTGAACTGATCGTTTTGACCGGAATTGCGGGGGCCGCGATCCCGATGGGTGGATTGATCGCGTCGATCGAGCACATCCGCCCGCAGTGGCTCGAGAATGAATTCCGCCATACCGTCATCGCGTTTGGCGGCGGGGCGTTGATCTCGGCCGTCGCTTTGGTTCTGATTCCCGAAGGGATCAAAACGATCTCGACGGGAGAGTCGGTGGTCGCGTTTGCATGCGGAGGGCTCTTTTTCTGGGGACTGCAGGTTCTTTTGGATCGCTCCAAATCATCGGCGTCTCAATTGGTTGCGATGTTGTCGGATTTTATTCCAGAGGTCATCGCGTTGGGTGCGACGATCGCGACGGGAGAGGGCGGTGCCATGTTGTTGGCGTCGATCATCGCGCTGCAGAACCTTCCCGAAGGATTCAACTCGTTCCGTGAGTTCCTCGACAGCGGGATGTCGAAATCGAAGATCCTCTGGGCGTTCTTTGCTGCTGCTCTTTTAGGTCCGTTGCTCGGTGCGTTTGGTTTCTGGATGCTGTCGGACTACCCACGCGTGATGGGGTGGATGCAGGTGTTTGCGGCGTCGGGAATTTTGTACTTGGTGTTCGAAGACATCGCACCGCAAGTCCCCCTCAAACGCAGCAGCTTTCCATCGTTGGGCGCCGTCCTCGGGTTTCTATTGGGGCTACTCGGCAAACTGCTCGAAGGTTAGCGCACGGTGTTTGATTACCGTTGCCGACGGTAACAATCAGGATTGTCCGATTCCGCTTCGCGTGGCGGCCCGATCATGCAAGAAATCTCGTAGCGCCTTGGCGAACTCCCCCGCCGTTTGGTATCGCGCGTCCGGGTCAGTGGACAGGCACTTGGCGAGGATGTCATCGAGTTGCGGGTTAAACTTCTCGTTAATGCTGCTGGCGCGTTTCGCATCGGTGGTCGCGATCGTTTGAATCGTCTCTTCCCGTCCCATGGAGTTGACTCCGTGGGGATGTTCGCGAAGCAAGAACAAATAAAGCATGGTGGCGACCGCGTAGATGTCACTGCGGTGGTCGACCCGTTCGGCTTCGCCCCGTGCCTGCTCGGGTGACATGAAGAGAGGCGTTCCAAGCACGGCACCTTCGCTGGTCTCGTTGGACGAAGGCGCTGAATAAGCGCGAAACATCGACTTGCTTAACCCGAAATCAACCAACTTCGGCTGCCCGTCGCGACCGACCATCACGTTGGACGGTTTGACGTCTCGATGGATAATGTTCTGCGAGTGCGCGTGCTGCAACGCGTCGCAAACCTGGGCCATCATTTCAATGATCTTGGTCGCCTTCGGTTTTTGTGACGCGACGTAGTGTCCGAGCGACTCCCCTTCGATCAGCTCCATCGCGTAATAGGCGAACTCCCGATCGAGATGGCTCGCGTAGATTGCCGCGATACCCGGATGGTCCATCTTTCGCATCACCTGGACTTCACGAGCGAATCGCTCGAAAACGAGGTCGGTCGCCAAGTCGGCGCGAATGATTTTGATCGCGGCGAGTCGGCCGGTGGCCACATGCGTCGCTCTCCAAACAGTTGCGAACGCGCCCTTGCCGATCAGGTGATGAACCTCAAACCCATTAACCTGTGGCTTGGTCCACTGCGCCGGCGGCACGGCCTCGACGATCCGCCGCGCCGATGCCAATCGACTCTTTAGGAGCGCCGCGACGATCGGTTTGGTTAGATAGTCATCCGCCCCCGCATCGAGCCCCTCGATCATGTCTTCTTCGCGATCGCGACTGGTGAGCAAAATGATGTAGGTGAACGGTGCTTCCGGATTTTGTTTGATCCGTCGACAAACCTCGACGCCCTCGATTTCGGGCATCAACCAATCCAAAAGAGCCAACCGGGGAGGATCATCCGACTGCAGCGCCTCGAGTGCTTCGCGTCCGTTCTCGGCAAACACCACGCGGTAGCCCCACGGCGCAACTGCCGCCTGCATCAGCTTGCGCCACACCGGGTTATCGTCCGCGATCAGCAATTTCATGGGTGAGAGTTATTGAGACTGTGCGATATGGTCCAAGCGTCGTGCGGTTGATTCTCCTCCAGATCGCAGCACATTCCTAGTCGTGTACCATTTTTCAGTCGGGAAGAGGTCAAACAACTGCTGCTGCGTTTGATCGGACGGTTTCAACCGACCTTCGGCGTAGTCCATTCGATCACGTGCTTCTTCTTCCAACTCACCCGCGAGTTTTTGCAACTCCGTCGCCCCGAGCGCCGACGCGGTGCCTTTGAGCTGATGAGCACTCGATGCGACATCCGCATCGTTCCCTCGATCGATCGCTTCGGAAAGAGCCTGTAATTGTTTGGGCCATTGTTCCGCAAAAGTGTCACTCATGATTTTGAGGAACTCGGGATCGTCGCCCACGTTTTGACGCAAAACCGATTCGTCGATCGAGTCGATCGGCGGCCAATTCTCTTCGGTCGTGAAATCAGCAGTCGCCGGAGTTGACGTGTCGCCGTTTTCCTTAAAAACCGAGGCATCCGACGGTTCTGAACCGGACGGTTTGGCGACCTCCTCGTCAATCGTTTCTTCGAGAATGATCGCCCGGTTCGCCTTCATGACGTTTCTCCTTCCGTTGGTCAAATCGTCTTCGGTGTCATTGCTTCCTTCATTGTCGCTTTCTTCATTGTCTCCTGCTTCCACCGCCGCAAATAGGCGCTCGGGTGTATACGGTTTCGAGACATAGTCGTTCATGCCTGCGTCAAGACAACGTACCTGATCCCCGCTCATCGCGTAGGCGGTCATGGCAATGATATGCACACTGCGAGCCGGTTCGGGCAGCGTTGTGCGAATGCGAGACGTTGTTTCGAATCCGTCCATCTCGGGCATCTGCACATCCATCAAAACCACATCGTACGCTTCGCTTCGCAGCCTTTCGATTGCCTGAAAACCGCTGGCCACACCGACCACGTCATGCCCCCGAGCCCGCAGCATGTTTTCAGCTACCACACGATTGATTCCACCATCCTCCACTAACAAAATGCTGCGTCGAACCGAACAACGTCCGAACGTGGGATGCGTTTTCGCGAGATCGCCCGAACCGACCGACAGATTCCCCGACGATCCACCCGATGGCGATTCACCGGTCGAATCCCCATCATGGCCCGCGTTTCGTCGGCCGTTCTTTTCAGACTCGATCCGGACCGCCTCCGCGACCAAACTCAACAAATCGCCGGGTGAAACCGGCTTCGTCAAACAACGCAAGATCCGCAGGTCCTCGACCCAGCGGTGTTCAACCTCGGCTCCCATCGACGACAACCATGCGATCGGCGTGTCACCGATTTCCTCATCTTCGCGAATCGAACGTGCCACGTCGTGTCCATCCCCGTTGGGCATCATGAAATCGAGCAGCACCAAATGATATGGCTGCCCCTCTTTAACAGCAGCTTTCATGTTGGCGACCACGTCGGCACCACCGTGCAAACAGTCGACGTGGCATCCGGCGTCGACCAACAACTCATTCAAGATGATCCGGTTAATTTGGTGATCGTCGACGACCAACAAACGCGAGCCGCGGATATCTTTCAGGTTCGCATTCGCCGATGCGAACTTTCCTTCGCAGTCCGACTGCACTCGCAGAGGCACATCAAACTCGAACCGGCTTCCCACGCCGAGCGTGCTTTCGACTCCGAGTCGTCCTCCCATACGTTCGACCAACTTCGCACTGATCGCCAATCCCAATCCGGTGCCACCATATTGTCGCGTGGTCGACGCATCGGCCTGCGTGAACGCTTCGAAGATTTTCGCCTTCTGCGACTTCGACATGCCGATCCCCGTGTCACTCACCGAAATCAGCAAACGGACTCGCTCCTCGGCCGCGTGATCTCCAACTTCCGTATCGAACATCGTCGCATCGTGATCGGTGCTCGCCTCCACAATCACTTCGCCCTGCGACGTGAATTTTAACGCGTTGCCGACCAAGTTCACCAACACCTGACGCAATCGGGTCGGGTCACCGATCAAGTGCTCAGGAGTTCCAGGTGCGATTCGTACGGCCAACTCAACATCGCTCGCCGGCGAAGGAGCAGCACCGCCTTCGGCCATCGAGCCGATGTATTGCCGACCTCCCGCAACCGCCTGCACGGTTTGGTTCACCAATTCGTGCAAGTCAAACGGCACCTCTTCCAAATCGATACGTCCGGCCTCGATTCTCGAAAAGTCCAACACGTCATTGAGCACGTTCAGCAATCCGTTGGCCGACGTTTTGATCATCGTCATGAACCGATGTTGTTCCCGTCGCAACGGACTCCGCAGGAGCAACTCCGTCATCCCGAGAATGCCGTTCATGGGCGTTCGAATTTCGTGACTCATGTTGGCCAGGAATTGGCTCTTTGCTTGCGTCGCACGTCGAGCTTCCGCGGCCGCTTGGGTCGCCCGGTCACGTTGCGTGCGAAGCTGTTTTCGTCCGATCGCCTGGGACGCCAAACTGCCTTTGAGGATTCCGATGATGGCGATCGCCGACAGGTACAGCGATAACACGGTTGCGAGGATCGCGATCAAACTCAACCGCGTCCAAATCACCGAGCGAGCGTACCGCGTCGCCGAGAAGTCCACCCCGACGAGTGCTTCGACGTTTCCATCGCTATCCCAAATCGGCGCATGCGCCGACACCCAATAACCCCATCGATCTTGGTGTGGAATATCGGCAAACACGACTTCGCCGTCGAACGCCCGCCGAACCTCTTCGAAATTGACATCCGAATAGAACTCGCCGATCTCCGTGCGTGACTCCTGCTTGCCGGTGTATTTTCCATCGTGGTCGTAATCAGTCTCGGAATCGATGATCAGTTGATAAACGTCTCGGCCGTCATCGAACGGTCCTTCGTTTGTCTTCTCAAAGGACTCACGGATTTCCGGTGGTGCCATTCGGAACGTGTAGATGTCCGCGACCTGCGGGTTGACCGACAACCAACGCTTTTGCGCTTCGATCATTGCCAGGTATGCGGGGTCATCCGGAGGAGTCTCAGGGCTAATCGACTCATGCCCGAGGCTCTGCAGCTCGATCGCATAAGTCGGCGCGATCCCGATCAGTTGTTCCCGTAGAATCTTTCGCTGCAGACGATCGACCCACTCGACCAACACACATCCGACGGCCAACGTGGCGATCAGCACGAAAAATGACAATCGCAGACGAAACGGTGGTAAGCGGTTTTCAACCGCCGAGACCGGATCTTCGCTGTCGCTTCCTTCCTGCGGCAGCGGTGCCTCGTCAACGAGACGCTGCGGCGTGACCTTAGCAACACGTTGCAGCACATACGCGTAAGCGAGCAGAATGATCACGCAAAAAAGAGCGTAGTCGATTCGGTATTCGTACCACGCCTGCCAAAACATCGCTCACCTGTCACCTTCATCAAACCGTCAGGCATCACCGTCGTTTCTCAACAGCACTGCCCACCTCTCTAACGCAACTCTATCATCTAGGACGCTCGTGCCTATCCAGTGTGTTCACGAGAACAATGAGCATACGCATGAATCAGAAAACGTTTCCTCGGGAAATACTCACGATTACCGCATCGGGTGACTCCATCACTCGCACGAATCCGAACACCTCGTAACCTCCGCGCGGGTTTCCCGCCAAGTCCGCAAACACGTCATCCGACCGACCTGAAAAGCAGCTCATCGTGAAACCGCCCTCCTCTCAACCGACTGCTCAGTCTGTTTCGGTCATCGTGCCGACGTGGAACGAATCCGAGACGATTGAAAGGTGCCTGGCATCCGTTGCCGCTCTCGCGCCACGAGAAGTGATTGTCAGCGACGGAGGCAGCGACGACGACACGATCGCCCGCGTTAAGCGGTTCTCCGAAGCGGCTACCACGCGGGTGATTGTAACGAACGGGCCCCGCGGCAGGGGGCGACAACTGGCAACCGGGGCCAACGCGGCGTCCGGCGATGTGCTTTTGTTCCTGCACGCTGACTGCACGTTTGAAGCAGACGTGATTAAGCAAATGCGAGAAAACCATTGGCCGCCATGGGGTGGCTTCTACCAACGGATCGACGATCGACGTTGGCGATTTCGGTGGTTGGAACGCGGCAACGCACTGCGCGTTCGAACGCTCGGGCGTGTATTCGGTGACCAAGCCATCTTTGTCCGCCGTGATTGGTACGAGAGAGTCGGCGGATTCGACGCCGTCGCGCTGATGGAAGATGTCATGCTGTCATCCCGGTTGCGGAAGTTGGGCAAACCGTGTTTGCTACCCGGCCCCGTCTCGGTCGATCCGCGACGTTGGCATCGCCGTGGCGTGATCGGACAAACACGACTGAATTGGCAACTTCAAATCGCGTTCGCCCGCGGCGTCTCTCCTGACGAACTTCGAGAACGGTATGAGAAACTATCCGGAACGCAGTAGCGACCTGCAATCCAAACCAATGATCATCCTCAAAGGCGGGCTGTTTCTATTGCTCGGATGTTTGTCAGCCGGGTTGCTGCTGTCGTCCATCATTTCGCTTCGAAACGTGTTTCTGCTCGGGCTGACGATCTGGAGTTTCTGCCGGGCGTACTACTTCGCGTTTTACGTGATCGAACACTATGTCGACGATTCGTTTCGTTACAGCGGATTGTTTGACTTTGCCAAACATTGGCTCGGCCGACTCAAACCGTAACGTGAACTGCGTGCGTGTGTCCGATAACCAACTGCTCGGCCGGGCTACCAATACGCGGCAGGGTTCTTAGTTTGCGTTGTTACTCGCCAAAACCATCTGCTGAACTTCGGGCAGCGTGTCACGAAGGATCGACAGAATCGCCGTCCGGGTCGGTTTGCTCAGATGAGCGTACTCATCGGGAACTTCATCCGCGGCGAGGATCTCAATCAACTGCGACAGAATCGGCGAGCGAATCTCGTCGGGCAATCCGGCAAACGCATCCGAATAAATCAGATAGCTGCACGGATACTCGAACAGCCGCGTCTGCAGATTCAGTTCACGCAGCGACCGACCGTGACCATCGACCGGACCGCGTGCTTCAAAGTCGTCAGCGAACGAAGTCGAACCAGACACCGCATCGGTCAGAACAAATTCCTCGCACATCAACAGGTGTCGCAGCACCCGCTCGGTCGACGCAGCGATTCTTCGTGTGGCACTGTCGCTGATAAAACCTTCGGGCCGTTCCAACAGTTCGTTCATCTGATACGACTGATGCAACGCTTGACGCGTCTCATAGTTCGCCGACGCGATCGCGTTGTGCATTTGTGTCTGATGTTCGAGCACCATCAACGCCACGATGTCACTGTGCGGCGAGAGGTACGCGTCGGTGTTGAACCGATCGCTCAAATCCATCTCGTTGGCTCCCGAGTCGCGATCAAAACTCGCTTCGTCGTCGACACAAATGGCGTTTCCCATATGACGCATCGATCCGTGTTGCCCCGTGACGTACCACCCTCCCCATCGATCGTGGAAGTCGCTCGTTTGATCGGTCGTGAACGTCCCGCTGCCGAGTTTCGGACGCCCTGCGGCATCCGCGAACACACTTCGAACCAAATACCCGGGCACGTTTTGTGTCCGGCTCGAGGCATGGCACGACAAACACCCGCCGCGATCGCGAATAAACTCCGGCTCGTCCTCGTCGTTCTGTTCGAGCGTGTAGAAGGTGGCTCCTTGCCGAGAATCCGTCGACGCAAACTCGAGGACATCACCGCGTTGGCAAAACCCGACGTAGACATCGTCATTGAAATACAACGCCCGTGGCCGTCGCGGTGATATCCGCGTCAGTTGTAGGCTCGTTTTGGAGAAAACGAGTGCCTGCGAACTGGTCGGGATATCCAGTTCCTTCAACACGGATCTGAGATATCCGAAGGACGGTTCAAACTCCAGCTTTGTTTCGCCGGATTGGATTCGTTCGGCGAGCCGAGCCACCGGGTCGTGCACCTCCGCGTTCAAATAATCGATCGGAGGACGCTCGTACGAATCGTATTGTGCCTTGCCGATGGCACCGTCATACGTCAAAAAGGTGAATCCATAGAAAACAATGAGGACCAAACGTCGGACGCGATTCATGGGCGGACTTCCAGTAATTCAGGCGGGGCTGGACAGGCACATGCAGTGATCGGCTCATGCTCAACGGGCAGATAGCATGGACGGGCACGCAGAACTTGCTCAAATAAGGCATTCCCGAACCGATACCTGCACAACATGGTATAGAATAGGGTGCGGCACGTCAATGTGTGCGTTCGACCTTCCGCTGACTTTTATCGATTAACATGCTATCCAAAACTGCTGAATACGCATTGAGAGCCGTCGCTTGCTTGGGCAGCCAGGTCGGGCAGCCGATTTCTGCGGACCATTTAGCGGTCCACACGAAGGTGCCTCGCCGCTACCTGACTCGCGTGCTGCAAGACCTCGCCGCCGCGGGCTTGGTGAGTTCCCGACCGGGGCCGGGAGGCGGATACGAACTGACACGAGATATCGATAAACTAACCATTCTCGATGTGGTCAACACGGTCGCACCGATCGAGCGAATCCGCAGTTGCCCGCTCGGACTGAAGTCGCACACCTCACTCTGCCCCCTCCACGCGGAACTGGACAAAGCCTACGCGGCGACCGAGGCCGCGTTCGCCGGGGTGACGATTCGCGAACTGATTGAATCGGCGAGCCCGATCCATCCGCTCTGCGAAAGCATTTGAGCATCGACGCGGCACCGCGAGCCTCTTCCTTCGCTCACGCAATCACCCACCTTCGTCGGCTCAAACCTTTCCCCGCCCGTCGACGTTAATACCGAGGCCGCCGAAACCGTCGACCTTGAAAATGCTATATCGTGGGGGTTGATCATGCGATCCTTCTTTGTCCCCTCTCCCCACGGTGAACACTCTCATGGACCGACGCTCATTCCTCACCCGTTCAACGCTCGCCGCATCGACCGCAACCGCCATTGCGAGCCGGGCGTACGCGGCTCCTCAATCATCACCACGCCGTGTCGGTTTGATCGGATGCGGTTGGTACGGCAAATGTGACCTGTTGCAGTTGC
>JBICHZ010000408.1:0-61330 GCA_043101355.1 Rhodopirellula sp. JB044 | reverse complement strand
GCGCCCGCCCCGAAGCAAGCCCCGGCCACCACAGCCGTCAACGCCGCATCGACTGGAGGCTCGAACGTCACCTGACGTCCCACCGACACGCACTCGCCGAGAGCGAACGTGACGGTTTTGATCCCAAAGTCACACCTCGCCGTGAAGAACTGCGAAAACAACAGAGCCTGCTGTGGCTCGCACGCGTCGAGTTGGCATCGTTGGCAACGGAGATGTTTGCAGAACGTTCGCCCGACGGCGTCGCATTGGCCGAGCAGTCCATCAATCAAATGCACGAAGCGTTGGCGAGCTTCCCCAACGACGGCGTCGTGCGAACCGAACTGTTGCGACTGCTCGCCGAGGCCCAACTCCGGGCCGGTGATTCCGACGCGGCGATCCGCACGACACTTCACGCCGCCCGCGCCACCGCTGAAAATTCATCAGGCGGAAACGCATCGGGCGACATTGGTTCAGCGGAATCATCCGATGAACTCGTCATCCGGACGCCGGCTGAACTCGCCTTCGTCATTCGCGTTGATCTTTCAAAGAAAGACTGGAACGCCGCACAGGAAAAACTGAGTCAGTTCTATGGCCGCTCGCCTTCCACGGCCACCCGCAGCCTCGCGATGGATCTCGCGCGGTTGCAATTCCTGCTGATGAAGCCGACCGCCGACGACAAAACGCGGGCTATCGGGAATTGGCTCGACGTCTTGGAAAAACGCGAAGGTGCCACCGCACGCCGGGCCGCCGAAACGATGGTCGCCCGCTATCGCGAGTACGTGCACGCGTCCGGCGAAGATACCGGGGGCGGCCAGAACGCCGGCAACGAAGGATCGCCTTCGAGGCAACAAGACCCGAGAGTCTTGAGGGCCGACGCACGTTACTACCTGCGTGTCGAAAAAACGTTGCCCGCCGCGGTCACCTTCGCGAGAGCCGCCATGCAGGACACCGATGCGGATCGCAGTATCGACTCGGCAATCCGCTCCGCCGCGATCTTGGATGACACCGGCAAAGGGCTCGCGGCCGTCGAGTTGCTGAGGCAAATCGCGAACCGGCACGCGCATCATGCGATGGCCCCGGCGATCATGCTGCAAGCGGCGTCCTTGGCGAGCCAGGTCGACAAACCCGATGCCTCCCGCGGCCTCGATGCGGAATCCATTTTGAACGACCTGATTTCAAAGTGGCCCGGCTCAACATCGGCAGCCTCGGCGAGAAACACCCTCATTGAATTCGCCAACGAACACCAGGACTACACGGAGGCGGCCGCACTCGCGACCCAAATGCCTGCTGAGCATTGGAATGACGACGCCGCCAAACGCTGCCGCCGACAATGGCAACGAGCCGTGCTCGCTCACGATTCCCGCCTGCCGTCCTGCCGTTGGTACGACGACACGTGTCATCAGAAGAGAAACCAAGCGATCGAATCTACGCTCGCACGCATGCGACAAGAGTTCGCCGGTGTGGCTGCCTGCCCGCTCGCTGTTCAAACCCACCATTCCTGCTCCGTTCTGCTCGATTCGTTAACGACTGATTCCGCTGGTCGAGAGGCCGTGTCCGGAAGCCTTCAAAACATCTCTGACCCTTTTGTGCATTCGCTGGCCGAACTGCGTTTGGCGGACGTAGCTGATTCGACGACGTCGCAGTCTCGAGCCGCCGAACTACTGCAGAACTGGCGTGCGTCGCCGCTGCGATTGGATGAGTACTCAGGCCGAGCCGTCACGTGGCGGTTGCACCGCGATTTGCTCGCCGGTGCGGTCGCTCGTCAACCGACGGCTTTGTTTCTGCTCGAGTTCACCGGCGACGAAACGAATCGAGATGACTTCGAGAGCAACGGTAGCGTCCGAGCGAGCCACCGCATCTCGTGGCTGATCGCGAGCCAACAGACGCAGCGTGCCCTTACGTAACTGAAACGGCAACTCAGCAATGCGGAGAAACCCGCCGAACTGCTCGCCGCCGCGGCGACAACCTGTGCGGGATCGTCTCGAAAACAAGACCTCAAAAAAGCTGCAACCATTTGGGACGAACTCGCCAGCGGTCTTCCCGCCAACAGCTACCCGCACCACAGGGCAAAAGTTGAAAGCGTTATCTGTCAGGCTCGCGCTGGCGAACTGCAGAACGCGAGAAACGCGGCCGAGTGGATCCTGCTTTCCAATCCGCCGAAGGACGAAGACCTATTGAGCCGGCTTCGTCGGGCGACTCAATGACCATTCGCCTCGCCCCAGTCGTGAAGGCTGCGGACGATCAGTTCGGCTGCCGAACTCGCTTCCTATTCGGCACCTACGTGATCTTGTTTGGCGTTCTCGCGTTTCCTCGCTCGCGCAGCTCCTGCCGATTCTACGAGGATGAGCAATCGGTTATTCAGCGGCAGGCTTTCCGAACCGGAATCCCGGTTCCAATCGGTGTCCGCGAATGAACTCCGACGCGTTCATTTCGTTCTTACCCGCCGGTTGCAGGCGTTCGACGATGATCCGGCCATCCCCGCATCCGATCGCCATCTCTCCTTTGGACTGCGACTCAAGAAGGCGACCGATTTGGGTAGATTCAACTTCCTGGTCAGCGATCGGTGTCACCTTTCGGATCGCCAAACGAAGTGGCGGTTTGCCGGGTTTTGTTTCGGCAAACGTGAACGCTACTGGCCACGGTTGCATCCCACGAACGAGACAATCAATGTGCTTCGCCGATCGAGACCAATCGATCTCCGCTTCCGCCTTACTGAGACGAGGAGCCTTGGAGACCTTGGATGCGTCCTGAGGTTCGCCCAAATCACCGAGCGGTTGTCCGCCGTCTAGCTTTGTGAACGCATCTTCGAGAAGGGTGATCGCATCGAGCGTTGCCTCCACGCCAATCTGGGACAAGCGTTCTTCCAGCTCGCCCGCCGTTTCGGTCGGCGAGATCGGAGTCGTTCGTCTGGCAAGGATTGGGCCACCGTCGAGTTTGGGCGTCATGTGAATCACGCTAACCCCCGTTTCTGCATCACCGCTCAACAGCGCACGTTGCACCGGAGCGGCGCCGCGGTATGCGGGCAGCAAGGAACCGTGCAGATTAATCCCACCCCATTTTGTCGACGCCAGTGCCGGTGGACGCAAAATCTGTCCGTAGTCGCAGACCACCATCAAATCGGCGGCGATCGCGTCGAGTTGCTCGACCGTTTCGTCAGCGTTAATGCTCTCGGGAGCCTCAATCGGAAGTCCGTGTTCACTCGCCCAATCCCGAACCGGGGTTGGTGGCGGACCGCCCCGGCTCTTGACCGGAGGCAACGGCCGTGTGATCACCACCACGATGTCGTGACCGGCAGCGCGGATCGCCTCGAACGACGGGACCGCAAACGGACCGGTGCCCATCAACACGATGCGTCGTTTGGTTAGGCTCATGTGTAGGCCTTCTCCCACGTGGCGAGCTGTTCGGCGAGTATTTCGTTGGCCGGAATGCTGCCGGTATCCTGCAGCGATTCAAACGTCGTATGGAACTCAGCCAAACCGCCTTCGATCTCACGCTTCGCTTCGTCGCCGATCCGGTCGAAGAACATCACACCGTCGAGGTGGTCGACCTCGTGCTGCACGACACGAGCAAGAAACCCGTCGAGTTCCTTGTCGATTTCATTGCCACTGAGGTCGTAACCTTGCAAACGTACTTTCTTAGGCCGTTTGACCTGCGCAAACAGTCCCGGAACGCTCAAGCATCCCTCTTGGCCCGCCTCACTGCCTTTGGGACGATCGATAACCGGGTTGATCACGATCCATTCTTCGCCCTCGCCACGTTTCCCGCTCGGGTTAGCGACAAACATTCGAATCGGCAGGTCGACTTGGTTAGCCGCCAGTCCCACGCCATCGTGTTCATACATCAAATCCAACATCTCCGCGGCCATCTCACGCAGCCGCGCGTCCACACGGACGATCGGGCGACTCCGGTGGCGTAGTGTCGGGTGGGGAAAGTGAATGATCGAAAGAGCCATGGTCACGAAAGCAATAAAAAGCGGCAAAAAACGTCAACCTCTAACATGATGGATCGCCGCCGTTTTGATAAGACGCCGCCCCGCTGATTTCACTTCCCAACCAACCTCCCCGCCATCGATCCCCTCCCCAAACACCCCTCCAATCAAACACCCCCGGACAAAAGGCGGGCAATTCGTCGTGCTCCGCCCAACAGGCTGCCATTGATCGGGAGCAGAACCCCATTCCGCAGCCACGATGCCAGAAAATTTTCACTCAACCGGCCAGAATCCGAACAATCTCCTCTTTAGCAACCCGCATTCGACTGCTAAACTTCGCCTCATCGCCAGGGAGCTCAACCGCTCCCCCGATACCCCGTGGTGTAATCGGCAACACTACTGATTTTGGTTCAGTCATTCTAGGTTCGAGTCCTAGCGGGGTAGCTTAACGGCAGGTCAGCCAGAGCCGATGCGAGACATTCCCAGTTATTTACGGGGTTTTTCGCATCGGCTTTTTTTGTGTCTCGGGGTTTCCGGTCTTGGCTTTTGCCATCGGTGGTGGATTTCGTTGTGTTTTTAACGACGCTCTTCCCGCCCGTTTTCTGGTGATCCTGGGGCGAGCGGATAGTAGGCAGTGAGCAGTGGCCAGCTGTGATTAGCCGGGGGCGATGGTTGTGTCATGCCGGCCGGCCGAAGGAATACATCCTCAACGAACTGTTGCTGTCTCGTGACGTCGAGCCAATAGTCACTCTGGACCGTACGGCCTCGACCGCAATCCGCTCGAGGCTTACCGCGCTTCGCTTTTCAGCGATGACTTGGGGGTCGCCCGTGATCACTACTGGTGCGTCACGCTCAAGGCTAAGACCGTGTGCGCCGTGGCGAACGTCGCCAAGACTTTTGGTGTTTCCCAGGCCCTGTCTAAACTCTTTGCGAGGTTTGCCTTTGCGAAACTTACGCTTTGACGCACCATCAGACGGTACGCCAGTAGCGACTCGAAGGCTTCGGCGGCGACGGTGGTTGCCCGGTGCAAATCGGTGTCCCGTCAGCTTGCCGCTGCGGGGCCCCCATTAGCTTGCCGCTGCGGGCACATTGCCGCTTGCGAACTGCTCTTTCAGGATTAACTGCGCGTTTTTCAGGACCCGCCACGCGACGGGTGAATACAACCGGTCAGGCTCCACGACGTAGTGGCACGAGTTGGTCAGGAGTTGCGTGCAGCGTTTCCATCGCAATCGGTAGATGCTCGGGGCTGCCCGAAAGCAACTGCTCAAAGTGCGATTGCGGATCGTCGAGCCAACGTCGGTAGGTCGCTACGATCAACTCAATGAACTCGTAATCACACGCTCGCAACACACGGACAAAGCACCGATCCAAAGACGCAACGACTTCCTCAGGAACACCGTCGATCGTGGACAGGGCATAAACGCCAGCAAAGATGAGATGTTTCTGTTGGTCTTCCAGCATGCCCGCTGCGGTTTCGATTGTCGCGTCATTGAGTAGGCCGAACTTCGTGAGGACGCACATGGATTTAGCTCGTACCTCATCGTCACGATGCTCTGTAAGCAATCGAAGTTCACCAACAACCGCTCCGCTGGCGATAGCTGGCTGATGGGACGCGATCCTTTCAACTGCGGCGATCGCGTTGAGCGTGATTGTCGTGTTTGCCGAACGCAGCTTGTCTAGCAGCAGCGATTCGTGCTCCTTGCTAAGCGTGTTGTCAGACTGCAGGTGCCGGATCGCGATCACTTGACCGGATACCGAAGGGCTTGCGGCCAACTGCCACCATTCGCTTGGTGACTGCGAGAGCAGGGGTCGCTTCGCTCGTGGTTGAAAGAACGAGTCGTTGGTTCTCGTCAAAAATTTCAGCGACTTTTGCATTGGACGTCTCAGATCGCTGGGGAGTTGCTTGGTCCAATCCGGAGTTGACTCACCGCGTGCCCATGCGACGATCGCGTTGGTGTAGGCGAGCGAATGGCAATCCAAGAACGGCCGAGGGATGAGCTCCCACTGTGTCGAATCCCAGAACGTCGGCTGTTTCGCAACGAGGCTAATGCAGTTGCGGATCATGCCGAGCCCCGTCCCGACAACAGCGAGTTCGACCCGTTCGGGTAGGTGGGCCCCGGCGAAGTTATGTTGCGAAAGCAGATCGCTGACAACGCCGTGGATCAGGGCGGCGATCCCCATGGGCGGATCGCTATCGATTTGCGTGTCCAGTGTGATCGAGCGGGTGGCCGCGTCGTACCGACTCGGCAGTTCGCCGGGGCCATCGCAGGTCCCGCCACCGCAACACCCACCACCGGCGGCCGGAGCTTGCGGAAGGCCAACGCGAACCTGAATCCCGCTCACATCATGGCCCAGGTGTTTGCCAACAAACTCAATCACGTGTTGTGGATTTCGACCGGACTCGTAAACCCCGAACACCGTCTCTCGGCTCACGACCGGAATTGTGAACCGTTCAAAGCCAACGCATTCCGCAATCTGCTGCAAATGAAATTCAATCCGCGACTTGGCAGCATCAGACAAGTTGGCTTTGGGCTTAAAAAACACAATGCAGGTCTCCGGAGATTTTTAGGATTCGCAGAACAAATCAGCACGTCGAACGTGTGGAAGAATACCGAAACTCCACCCCACGAGGCAGCGCCAGTTTCAAGCAGACCCGCCTGAACCGCAAACCGAAGCGGAAGCCGTGAAACAATGACAGCACGAGGAAGATGGCGGGGGCGTCGTTGACAAATGCACGTCACGCCCCGAGAGATTCATCACCAACTCGGGGGTGGCGGACGTTCGTTGCGGCAGTGCTCGTGTTTTCAAGGCGGGATGGCATGCTAGGATTTTGCGTCGTTCCGTTGCGAACGACCTGACTCAACTTCGCCCGTGCGTTCGCATGAACCACACCCGCGACGGCACAAAGATCAACTCGATCGACGGAGTTGGCTTGTCCAGCGATCGCTAACCATTGATTGATGCACACCAACAAAAGAGAACACGCAATGTTGATCCGCATTTTCATCCTCTTCTCTGTACTTGCCTCGACGCCCTTGATTGCGACGGCGACCCATGCGGAAAAGCCGTTGCGGGTCTACGTATTGGCAGGACAATCCAATATGGTCGGGACGGGGGCTATCACATCGTTCGGTTACATTGGCGAAGACCCCGAGACGGCACCGCTGCTCGAACAGATGTTGGCAGACGATGGGACCCCCACGGTCTGCGATCGCGTTTGGATCTCGTCGCTCAATGGGAAGGGAGCACAATATGGTGGCGAAGGGATCGGACAGTTGACGGCAGGTTACGGATTTCGCCGCGATGATCCGACCGAGCTTGGTGACTGCATCGGTCCTGAATACACGTTCGGCATTTCGATGCAACAGGTTTATGACGGTCCAATTCTGTTGATCAAGACGGCGTGGGGAGGGCGTAGTCTAAGCGTGGATTATCGACCGCCCGGATCCGGCCCCTACGAACTCAATGTAACACAAATTGAAAAGCACACCGCGCGGGGCGATCTCGATAAGGTGACTGCAATGAAGAAAGAGGCGACCGGCAAAAACTACCGATACATGATCGACCATGTCCAAAAGGTGCTCAGTGACATTCAACGCGTCTACCCGGAGTACGACCCTGCCGTGGGCTACCAACTCGCCGGATTTGTCTGGTTCCAGGGATGGAATGATTATGTCGATGCGGGCACGTATGAGGTGAGCAGGGGAGAGCATCAATATGACCGATACAGCCAAACGCTTGCACAGTTCATTCGTGATGTGAGGAAGGACTTGAATTCACCGGCGCTGCCGTTCGTCATCGGAGTCATGGGAACGCACGGCAACTTCACTCCGGGGACATTCAACTCGAGAGGTGACTCCGAAGCGAAGATCAAACGTTTTCGTGCGGCGATGGCTGCTCCGGCAAAGATGCCAGAATTCGAAGGCAACGTTGTCGCTGTTGAAACTGCTCCCTTCAACGACGCCGAGCTTGGGCGGATCAACATGAAGTTGGAAAAGGTCAAACAGTTCAGCCGAAATCTGAGAAAGCAGAACGCATCGGGGAACAACGGAGACAATGCCTTGAACGCCGATGAAATTCGTGACCGAGTCGCCAATTTTCGTGAGGAGTTGATCTCGCCGGATGAAGAATCGCTATGGGAACGTGCTGCCGGACACGGCGGGTTCGTGCACTATTACGGTTCGGCCAAATTTCATGCGCAAACCGGCAAAGCATTCGCGGAGGCACTGCGACGTCTCGATGAAGAGAAGCAATGATCGCGAGAAGAGGACTGCTGAACGACTTCGAGCATCGGCCTACATCCGGGCCGATGGAGAGCTTCCACAACAAAACCAAAACCGTTCAACGGCAATCCTGCGGCGATCCGAGATCGCGAGCATTTTGAGCTCACGCTCTGCTCGCTTCATCAAACGAAGTACGCTCTAGCCGGATGAGCCGTCGTTCTATTGGGAGAGGATCGACTCTATTGGGAGAGGGTCCACGGGCGGAGAGTCGAAGGCGGGGTGCATGGTGCGAGATTTGGGCGTTACGACGCCTGCTACTTTGCCGGCTCTGCAGCGACTATACTGCCGCTGTTGCCGCGGTAGGAACGTGCAGGGCACCGCTGTTGTGTTTGGATCGGGCCAGTCATTCGCATCAATGAATGCCCGTGCGTCGAACGACAACCGTCGAAATTGTCAGCCCGTCGACAGACGAAGTCCTTTGAAAAGCGAGAGCCTTTTAACGAGCGAAGTCCGTTGAAAGACAGGATTGGCAAACGCCAGTTGTCGCGTGTTCACCGGGTTGCTTGCCGATGAGTGAGTTTCCACAGCCGAGTCCGTCGGTTATCGCGATCTCATCACCCCACCCTCCTTCATCCCTCTTGGTTCTATAGAAGTTATGGAAAATAGAAAAAAACTACTTGTTGCCGGTATTCTTACTCTGATTGCCGCCGGGATTGGTTTCGCAGTCCGTGGCGGGTTGTTGGAGATATGGTCGGCGCAGTACGGATTTACCATGACGGAACTCGGCCAGATCACCGGTGGCGGATTGGTCGGGTTTGGTGCGGTGATTTTGTTCGCAGGATTCCTGATCGACACGATCGGTTACAAGCGGTTGATGTTGATCGCGTTGGTTTGTCACATCGTTTCGGCGGCGATGCTGTTTGCGGCGACACCGGTTTTCAACGCCAGCGGAAAAGAAGCGGTTTACGCGTTGCTCTACTGGTCGATGTTTATCTTTGCGATCGGAAACGGGATCTGCGAAGGCGTCATCAACCCGTTGACTGCGGATTTGTTTCCGGAGGCTAAGACGCACTACCTCAATATCCTGCACTCGGGATGGCCGGCCGGTTTGGTGATCGGGGGACTAATCGTGTTTGCCAAAGGCGCGGTTGCCTGGGAGATCCTGATGGCAACGTTCCTTGTGCCCGTTGCGATATACGGATTCATTGTTGCGTTCGAGACGTTCCCCAAGACGGCGGCGGAACAAGGTGCGACGTCCTATAGCGGGATGATCCAAAAGTTGATCGGCCCGTTCTTCTTGATTCTGTTGGTTGCCCACGCATGCGTCGGCTATGTGGAGCTCGGTACCGATTCGTGGATTAACAAAATCACCGCGAGTATTCTCAGCAGCGCAACGCTCGGTACGGCGTTATTCATTTACACATCATTGTTGATGACCGTGCTGCGTTTCTTCGCCGGGCCGATTGTTCACCGCATTTCGTCGCTCGGATTGTTGTTGGCCAGTGCGTTAATCGGTGCACTCGGTTTGTACTTGATCAGTACGGGAACGAATGTCTTCTTCATGTTCTTTGCGGCAACGGTATACGCGGTCGGCAAGACGTTCCTGTGGCCAACGATGTTGGGTGTTCTCGGTGAGCGTTACCCACAAAGTGCCACGATCGGGATGGCAATTATGGGATGCGTCGGCATGTTGTCGGCCGGTGCCCTGGGGGGCCCGGGGATCGGTTACAAGCAGGATTATTTCGCGTCGAATCAGTTGCAGGACGTCGCTCCGGAAACGTTCTCGCGTGTGAAAGCACCTAACGAGAACCAGTTCCTTTTCTTCCCGCCGATCACCGGTATCGATGGTTCGGCGGCGGCGATGCTCGGCGACAACGGCGCGGCAATTGAGAGCGAGCGTGAAATTGCAGGCGAAGATTGGTCGACCGACAAGTTCGAAGAGCCTCGCAAACAGTACGAATGGTGGCAGGCCAACAAGGAATTTGCCGATGTCGATGCGGCACCGGTATCCGAGGCAACCCTTTACGGGAGTCGGATGGCTCTTCGGGTAACCGCCTTAGTGCCGTTGACGATGGCGGTCTTGTATCTCATTCTGCTCACGGTGTTTAAAAAGCCGGAGCACATCGACGAAGAGGTCGTGGAAGAAACCGAAGCGATCGGGGCGGTGTAGCGGCAACCGTTTTCCCTCTATTTGCAGCGAGCGATTTTGACTTTCCTCGGATTTGTCCTGAAGAGTTTATCGAGACGTCCTTTCCGGACGTTTCTCACGCTCGCTGCTCTCGCCACCGCGATCGGTTCCGTCATGGCCCTGGTCGGGGTGGCTGATGGATTCGCCGATTCGTTTCGAGGGGTCTACGAGTCCCACCAAGTCGACCTGGTCGTCTCTCGGCAAGGTTCGGCGGATCGACTGAGCAGTTCGCTCGCGGATGATTTTCCCCAACGGATTGAGCGAGTCGACGGTGTCGGCCAGGCCGCGGGCGTGCTGTTAGAAACACTCTCGATCGAAGACCAGCAGATCTACGGCATTCCCGCGATGGGTCTGCGAACGGACGGTTGGCTGTTTGCCGACTACGGTCTTTCCGAGCCTGCAGATTCTGATCCCGGCGTCAGTTCAAGCGACGTCACTGCAACCGACGTCACTGCAACCGACGCGAATGCAACCGGCACCGGTTCAACAGGCAATAGCGAACAACCGCCAGTTGAGATGATCTATCTCGGTCAGAATCTCGCCGATCGGATGCAGGCGAACGTTGGTGACGAAGTGATGTTGTTCGATGAACCGTTTCGCGTGGGAGGAACGTTTCAAAGCGGAAGCATCTGGGAGAACGGATCGATGATCCTGCCTTTGTCGGCGCTCCAACGACTGACCGGCCGTGAAGGTCAGTTGACCTACATCAACGTGTTGTTGGACGAGTCGGTGCAGCGAGACGAAGTCGATGAGGTTGTGACGCGTTTGGAGGCGATCGACCCTAAGTTGCTCGCTCTCGCGACGGAAGAGTTTGTCGAAACAGATCGTCGGATGCAGATGGCTGGTTCGATGGCATGGATGACATCGGCGATCGCGTTGTTGGTTGGCGCAATCGGAACGCTCAACACAATGATGACCAGTGTGCTCGAACGGACCGGAGAGATAGGTGTATTGCGAGCGATCGGTTGGCCAACTCGGCGGGTCGCGATGATCGTGATTCTGGAGTCCGTGATTCTCGCTTTGATCGCGACCGTGATTGGTGGCGTGGGGGCGGCGATTCTGTTGTCGGTGCTGTCATCCACCGATTCGGCTGCGGGAGTGCTGCAGCCTTCGATCGCCATGTCGGTTTGGGTGAGAGGTGCGGTGATCGGATTAGGAATCGGCGTCGTTGGCGCGTTGTTGCCCGCCTACCGCGCGACTCGTTTGCATCCGACCGAAGCGTTAAGACATCACGGCTGACGTCCGTCGCGAACGGCTTACTGGTGCAGTGAATTCTCGGACGCCGTTTGTGACGGCATCGAGTTTTCGTTGGGAGCGGTGTCCTCGACTGGCGAGTTATTCTCGGCTTTCGTTTGCGTTTGCATATTCTTTTCAGCTTCCGCTTGTGCGTTCGCTTCAAAACGTTCGAGCAGGCGGTAGAGTTTGCGGCGGTGTATGCCGAGCCGGCGGGCAGTGCGTGCTTTGTTGCCGTTTTCCTGGGCGAGGACATCCATCACGTGCGCGCGTGCGATGTCGTCGAGTTTGACGTTCGCCGGTTCATTGGTCGCAACGGAATGCGCGGGTCCCCGATGGCCGTGTCCCACATAAGCGGGATAGGTAGCCGTCATCGCGGGCGATCTCGGAGGTGGCTTGGGGAGTGTGCCGTCGAACCCGGTTACGATTTCTTCCGGGAGATCGTCGAGTGTGATCTCGTTGCTGTCGGCGAGGATGGTGGCCCGTTGCAAGACATTGATTAACTGGCGAACGTTTCCCGGCCACTGATACTGAATCATCGCATGATGAGCGGCTTCGTCGATATGCCACGGCGGTTTGAGATAGTGCCGGATCAGTTCGTCGACGTCGCCGTCGCGGTCGCGTAGGGGCGGGAGTGTGATGGAAAGAACGTTGATGCGATAGAAAAGATCTTCGCGGAAATGTCCTTCCTGAACTTCGATCGAAAGGTCACGGTTGGTGGCTGCGATGATTCGGACGTTCACGAGGCGTTCCTTGTGCGATCCGATCCGTCGCATCGAACCGTCTTCGAGCACGCGGAGCAACTTCGGTTGCAACGAGAGTGGCAATTCGCCAACCTCATCGATGAAGAGGGTTCCTCCGTCGGCAATCTCGAATAGGCCTGGCTTGTCGGCCGTCGCGCCGGTGAAAGAGCCCTTGGTGTGACCGAACAGTTCGCTTTCGACGAGTTGTTCGGGGAGTGCGGCGCAGTTGATTGTGACGAACGGTTGATCGCTCAGGCGACTGCATTGTTGAATCGAACGGGCGATCACTTCTTTGCCGGTGCCGCTTTCGCCTTGCAGCAGCACGGGTTTGTCGGTGGGGCCGATCTTCTCGATCATGCGAGTGACTTCGCTCATCGCCGGTGAGTTTCCGATCAACGGAACGCGAGGTCGCTCTCGTGAGATGACTGCTTTGAGTTGGCGGTTTTCTTTTCGTAAATTGCCGAGGTCGCGAGCGAGTTGGCAGTGATGTTCGAGGTCGCCGAGCGCACACGGTTTCGTGAGGTAGTCGCAGGCACCGAGTTTCATTGCCGATACAGCCGACTCGATCGTGCCTTGGCCGGTGAGGATGATCACCTCCATTTCGATTTTTGCCTGTTGGACACGCTGCAACAGTTCCATTCCAGACATGCCAGGCATGTTCATATCGAACACGGCGACTTCGAATAATTCCTGTTCGCATAAGCCGAGTGCTTCGGCGCCACTTGCTACCGCCGTCACGTTGTGGCCCTTGCGTTGCATCCATCGGGCACAGGTCTCGCGAAAGTCGTGTTCGTCTTCCACGAGCAGCAATTTGATCGGCTTGTCAGTCATCGGTAAGCGTAGCTTCGAAGGTGTGTTGCGGAGGTGTGGTGCCGCGTGTCCGGTTCCCACCGGCTGCCTGCTGATTCGGCAGTGCCGTCATGGTCTCGGCAGTCGTTTCCCATGCGAAATCTTCTCACGCGAACAGGAAGAGCGAAGAGTGTTCCGCGACCACCGAAATTCTGTTCTCAACGCGGGCGGGCTGCAGCGCCGCCTGATCACATTCGTCTGACAAAATGAGTTTTTGTTAGCGGATCGCGGTGTTTTTGCGGTGCCCATTGCCGTTTAACATTTTGGCTGAGACAATCCACGAATCCAGCACACTCGGCGACAAGAGTGCACTATCGCACAGCGAAAGTGTGCCGCACACCCTCGAAGGTGTGCGGTGGTTCTCAGCTTGAGAATTTTGGATACTCTGTTTTCTGCCTTTGTGGAGGCGTTCGGGGGGCGAATCGCTGTGAAATATCTGGAAATCGGGGCCACAACGCAGATGCATGGTATTGCTCGTTCGGCTGTCCCGCGGCATCGAGTGAGGGGGAGGGCACGTTGCGTGCAGATTCCCAATCCGACCGAGTCCGTCGGTAAGGCGGGACACGCACGAGCTGTCCGTCAGAGGTCCATCGGCCGCGGGCCACCGGGCGAGATACGGAGCACGCGGCAAGGAAAGGAGGCACGATGGACTACGAATTAACGATCTTGCTAGTGGAGGACGATCCGGACACACGGGGCAACCTGTGCGACATTTTGGAGATGGATGGACACCGAGTTTTGGTGGCGTCATCCACTGCAACTGCTCGAGAATTGGTAAACGAAGATCAGATCGGGTTGATACTGCTCGATCGTCATTTGCCTGACGGGTCCGCGGATGAGTTCCTGCCCGAACTGCACCGGCTTGCTCCCGGGGCCGAGATTATCGTGGTCACTGGATACGCAGACATGGACAGCACGATTGCAGCGTTTCGAGAAGGCGCGGTGGACTATATTCTCAAACCGATCAACCCGGGTGTGTTGCGGAAGAGCGTGGCTCGGATTGCGAAGCGACGTCAAATCGAAGGGGAGTTGGCTCGCGAGCAGCAGTTCGCCGACGAGATCCTTGAAACGGCAGAGGCGGTGGTGTTGGTTTTGGATTTGGAGGGCAACATCATCCGTTTCAATCCGTACTTCGAGCGAATCTCCGGTTGGAAGCTCACCGACTGTGCCGGGTTGGACTGGTTTGATGCTTGTCTACCATCGCGAGAACGGGAAGCGATTCGGGAAGTGTTTCTGGACACGAAGGAGCATATCGAAACGAGTGGGAGCATTCATCCCATTTTGACTCGGGACGGGCATGAGCGTCAGATTCGGTGGTCCAATACGACGTTGAAAGATGACCAATCGCGGACCTATGCGGTTCTCGCAGTAGGTGTCGACGTGACGGACCTTTTGGCCGCTCAAGAGCGAGCGTTGCAATCGGAAAGATTGGCGACGATCGGCAGGACGATAACGGGTTTGGCGCACGAAAGTCGCAACGCGTTGCAACGAATTCAGGCCGGTCTTGAAATGCTCGAGTTGGAGCTGGGTGATCGCCCCGAGGCTCTCCGCGATGTTGATTCGATCCAACGTGCGACTCACGATCTCAACAACCTTCTCGAGGAAGTGCGTTCTTTCGCGGCCCCGATTCATTTGCAGTTGGAAGAAACCAGTTTGCCTGAGATATGGCGTCGCGTTTGGCGGCATTTAGAAGTCGCACGCAGCGGTAGGGATGCGACGTTCACCGAACGGCTCGAAGGTGACGGCAAAGGTTGTTTATTGCGGCTCGACGTGTTGCGGATGGAACAGGTTTTTCGCAACCTGATTGAGAACTCGTTGGCCGCGACCGAGGATCCTGTTCGCATCGAGATCCGATGTCAAAAACACGGGGAAGATCACGTTCATATTATTGTTTCAGACAACGGCCCCGGGTTGAACGTCGAACAGCGTGAAAAGGTGTTTGAACCCTTTTACACGACCAAGAGCACCGGAACCGGGTTGGGAATGTCGATCGTTTCCCGAATCGTCGAAGCACACCATGGTACGATCCATGTCGCCGATCCCGACGACGGTCAGGGCGCCAAGTTTGAATTGCGATTTCCTCTATCGATGCGGATATCATGAAGAACCAGCAAGAAGCTGTGCTCGCGGCACTGTTAAACACCGCCGTGGACGCCATCATCGTGATGGATTCTGTGGGAATCATCCGCATCGTAAATTCGGCAATGGAGCGTATGTTCGGATTCAGCGAAGCGGAAGTCGTCGGTCAGAACGTCGCAATGTTGATGCCGTCGCCTGATCGCGAGCAACACGACGGCTATCTCTCGAAGTACCGAAAAGGTGGCCAGCGAAACATCATCGGTATCGGTCGCGAGGTGAACGGTCGACGCAAAAACGGGACGGTGTTTCCTCTCCACCTCGCCGTGAGCGAATTGACTTATGACGGGGAGGTGCTTTTCACCGGTATCTTGCGAGATATCACTGACCTGAAGAAAGCGCAGACCGATCTCGCGGCGATGAACACGGTGTTGGAGCAGCGTGTGGAAGAACGAACACAGCAACTGCGAGAGGCACAGTCGGAGTTGGTAAAGAAGGAAAAGCTCGCGACGTTGGGTCAAGTCGCCGGTGGGATCGCTCACGAGATTCGGAACCCTCTCAATGCGGTCAAAACCTCTGCCTACTTCCTGCAGCATGCGAAAGCACTCACCACCGAGAAACTCAACGAGCATCTGCAGCGAATCGACCGTCAGGTGTCGGTGATCGACAACGTTATTTCGGCATTGACGGATGTGGTACGAATGCCGACGCCGCAGTGCATGGCGTGTTCCTTGAGGGAATTGGTCGCCGATGCTATCGACGCGTCGTCACTCTCGTCGTCGATTGTGATCGATAATCGGATCGACGAAACTCTGCCGCCCGTATACGTTGACCAGAATCAGGTCCCGATCGCGCTACAAAACCTGATCCGGAACGCCCGTGACGCGATGCCGAGTGGCGGACAATTGACGTTCGATGCTCAGATTGCTGGCTTTGCGGCGGACGATAATGAGGCAACCGATAGGGCGGAATCCGATCTGGGGAATGGTGGAACGCGAAGCGACCGCAAGAAAGTGACGATCTCGATTACCGATACGGGACGTGGGATCGAGCCCGAACGATTGGTTCAAATTATGGAGCCGTTTTTCTCCACCAAGGCACGTGGCATGGGGTTGGGGCTGGCAATTACGAAGGCAATTATTGAGAAAAACGGCGGCAGCATTGCTGTGACCAGCGAACCGGGGCAAGGGACCACGTTTCGAGTGACGTTGCCTGTCTCGGATGAGAACACGAGTAGCCAGGCGGTCTAAGACGGACCACTCCTTCGCCATGTTTTGCAAACCGACTGACGCTGTCATTTCACGGAAACAACAAGCACCTGATAATGTTAAACAAGGTTGATACCACACGTATTCTCGTGGTCGATGACGAGGAGGATATCCGTTTTAACGTTCGGGACATTCTCGAAGATTTTGGCTACCAAGTGGATACGGCCGCCGATGGGAGCGAAGCGATTGAGTTGGTCCGGCACAATCGTTATGACGTCGCTTTGCTCGACTACATGATGCCGGGGATGGATGGGGCTGATTTGTATCGGCAGATTCGCCGCATCCGTCCCGAGATTGTTGCCATCATGATCACCGCTTACGCCGGTGGCGACGGTGCCGAGAAGGCACGTGATGCGGGAACGTGGCGGATCCTTCCCAAACCGCTCGATCTACAGGCCCTGCTGCCGCTGATCGACGAAGTAAGCCGTTGGCCGATCGTTCTCGTCGTGGATGACGACGAGACGTTTTGCGACAACGTTTGGCAGACGTTGCAGGAGCACGACTACCGGGTCAACGTGGCACATACAGAAGCCGACGGCGTCAAGAAAGCGGGTCAGGCTGCCTATCAAACAGCGATTGTCGATCTACGCCTGAACGATGGCGACGGTCGGCAGGTGATTGAGATTGTCAAACGAGTCCGACCGGATGCGAAGTTGTTAATCGTCACCGGTGCTCGCGATCAGGGCGGTCCTTTGAAAGACATGGCGGAGGGCCTCTGTTACAAACCCGTCGATATGGATCAGTTGCTGCAGATGCTCGATCGGTGCCGATCGAAAGAAAGCAACGAGTAGAGTTTGCTGGTATTAGATGACGAACTCGGTGTGGATCGTCGTTTCATTCAGGGCAGCAGTGAGACGAATGGACTCCGACGTCGCTGAGCAGTGTGCCCGTTGTCCGGCTCAAACGTACGAGCGATAAACTGTATCGGCTGCGGTCGACGGCGAGTTGGGTTCGCGATTGGACGAGTTCTTCGGTGGCGTCGATAAGAAATTCCAGTTGTATCTTTCCGGCCGCGTAGAGGGCTTCGGAGGACTTGAGTCGTTGGCTGCCTGCTTCGACACGAGCCATGGAACTTTGTAGGGTCAGATAGGCGGATTCAATTTCAGCGATAGCCTCTTCGACTTCGAAGGCGATCGCACGTTCTTGCTCGAGCAGTACGGCGCGTTCTCGTTGAAGTTCCAGGGTCGCGTTCCGCACGGCGGCTTTCGCTTGGCGTCGTTGAGGCGATACCCCCATTTCAACACCGAATTGCCATTCTTGATGGTCGAGAGAAAGAAGGTCATCTGTCGCCGACGCGAATCGTCCGCCGTCGCCATCGAGGTCGTCACCGAAGCCACGCACTCGTGTGCGTCCGATCAGATCGAGTTGCGGCAACAGGAAGTTCTTTGCCGCGATCAATCGAAGGTTCCGATTTTGCAGTTCAAGACGTTGCCGGCACAGTTCACTGCGGCACGCTAGTGCCTTCCCGATTGACGTATGCAGGTCGAATTCGAACCGCGCCGCGGCGGGCGAATCGGTCGGACGCAGCAACTCGCCCGTATTCGGCGGTAGACCGATCAGTCGACGCAGGGTGCGTTCGGAACTGTACAGTCCCGTGGAACCGTCGCCGCCGCCCAGTGCGGTTTGCACTTCTCGAACATAGCGGTAGTAGGTGGCTCGGCTCTGTGCCTCTTTGTAGGCTTCGCCGCCGGTCAAACCGGATTGCTTCTTCGATAGAACCGTTTGCCAAATTCGGTACGCAACGTCTCTGGCTTGAACGGCCGCGTGGTAGGCCGCGTACTGACGCTGCAGTTCCCAATATGCCGTGTACAGATCGAGGAAATGGTCACGCAGGGCGATGTCGAAGTCCGTTTGGCTGATCTTCGTGTTGATCCTGGCGATCCAAATGCCGTTGGAGAAATTGAACCCCGGTTGAGCGTTCGGTCCCGCGATCATGTTGAATTCACGGCCTGCCCCACGCAATAACGGTTGTCGCACGCCGAGCTCGATCTGGCTTTCCCAATAGCTCGGGAAGCGATTGCCTGAGCGGTTGTTGGAGTCGTAGGTGTAGATTGACCGAGCGTCGAACTGGGTTCCCCAAACGTTGCGTCGCGACCATGTCGAATCAAGCTCGACGTAGTCCTGGAGCAGTTCTTGAACCTCACCGCCGAGCGTTGCGTTGTTGAAAACACGATCGTTGTTTTGTGTGGTCAGGCTCGATGCGAGTTGGCTGTCGAATTCTGCCAACGCTGCGGCGGGACCGAAAAAAGGGTCACTGGCACGAATCGCGGGATCGTAGGCGGTCGTGACCGATTGTGGGGAACTCAAGACGCGAACGCCGAGCGACCTAATCACTTCGCTGTGCTGCATCGCGAGCATCAGCAATTCCGATTCGGAGAGGTCGCGAAAGTGGCTCGGAGCGACCCCGGAGTGACGCACCTGGGGACGGGAAAACGGATCGCCCGGTTGCCCATGAACGACGGTTTGGTCGATGGGAAGAGGATTGGGTGGCGGGGTTTGCGAGCGTTGCCGCATCGACACCATTTGCAACAGTCGATCGGTGTCGCGGCGAGCGGTTGATTCGGCAAGCGGGACCGGCCGTGTTGTGCCTTGTGGGTAGGCTGTGGGTGCGGCGGTGGTAGGTTCGGACGGGGGCCGGTTGACGACGGGGGAACTTAGAATGACTTTGTCTTGGCCGATCGCAGGTCGTGTCTCTCTCGAAGAGGACCGGCAACCGATTAGCACCACGCATACCGCAATCAGCACGCCCACACCTGCCGGAGTTCTATTTGGGGTTTCAGACCGAGACCGGTTTTGCGACGAGGTGATGAGCATGCCAGCCATCGAAGTACGCAATTCAGCGTCCACCACGTCGCCTGCGGTGCGCGGCATGCGGTGAAAGACGTCTGCGAAACGGGACAGGAAAGGCTGGATTGTCACGCGTGGACAGTAAGGTGAAAAAGCGACACACTAGAAACAGGAACCCTTTTGGGAACCATCGACCGTTTGTGTTGACGTGATCCATCGCCCCTCCGCGGAGGCTTTCAACCGTTATGACCCGACATTCAACGAAAGATTTTTGATGACCAGTTCGTCGGCGTCGTTGTCTATTGTTTCGATGATTCGAGCGACCTTGCGTCATCGGCGAGCGGTGAGCCTGGCCGTTGCGTTGGGCGTGGCAACCGCCACCGCGGTGATCACCGGCGCGTTGCTCGTCGGCGATTCGATGCGCGGTAGTTTGCGGGAGTTGACGGTTGAGCGGCTCGGGACGATCGAAACCGTTTTAGCCCCGGGGACGTTCTTTCCGGTGGAAAGCGTTAAACCGCTTGGCGAAGCGGGTGATGCGATTGTTTCGAGCATGATTTTGTTCCCCGGAGGCAGCGTCGAAACAAAAACACAGGCCGGTGACACGGCGGTGTCCGACGATTCGATCTCCCCAAGACCGCGAACGAGGCATGTCGGCGGGATTCAGGTCGTTGGCGTGGACGAATCGTTTTGGGATTTTGATTCGTCTGGGGTGCGGCCCGATGTGATGCCGGATGAGGATAGCGTCGTTTTGAATCAAACCGCGGCGAGCGAACTGCGTGTGACGGTTGGCGATCAGATCACGTTGCGTTTGCCGGTCGAAGGTGCCGTTCCGGCGGACAGTCCGCTCGGTAAACGCGAGATCCAAAGCGAAGGTTTGCCGCGGATGAAGGTCGCGGCAATTTTGCCTGATCAAGGGTTGGGGCGTTTCTCTTTGATGGCCAGTCAAACGGTGCCAAGAACTGTTTTCGTGTCACGGGAGTTGGTTGCGGAAGTGCTCGATCGTGAAGGTCAAGCCAACGTGATGCTGGCGGATCGAACGCTGACGGACTTTCAGGTTCCGCTGAGTTTGCGATCACTCGGATGGAACCTGAAAAAGATTGAAGTCGGTGAGGCCGTCACCTACGTTTCATTGACCAGTGACAGTTTGCTGTTGCCCGAAACGGCGGTCGACCGAATCGTGTCGGCCTTTCCCGAGGGTGTCGTGACTCCGGTGCTCACGTACCTCGCCAACGCGATCGAACCGGTCGGCGAGAGCGAGCGTGAACCACGCCAAGAGGAACAAGAACCCGGCGAAACAGACGACAAACCCAGCGTCCCGTATAGCACGATCGCGGCGATCGACTCGGGAGAAACATTGAGCCTCGATTACGCGATCGGCACACAGGTTAGCGACGATACGTCGAGAGCCGGGAAATCTAGCGACGAGATTCCGATCGTCTTGAACGATTGGGCGGCGAACCGGTTGAACGTCGACGTTGGGGCGACCGTTCGTGTTTTCTACTACGAACCGGAAGTCGAAAGGGGCAAAGAGATTGAACGTTCGTTCGAGGCCGTGGTTACCGACGTGGTCCCTATCACTCGGCCGATCAAACCCTATCGACGCAGCCGCGTGGCCGTCTACGACAAGCCGTTGACTCCCTACAACGATCCCAAATTGACGCCGGATGTTCCTGGCGTGACGGATCAGGATTCGATTAGTGATTGGGAGTTGCCTTTCCAGCTCGAACGTCGCATCGATCGGGCTGACGATGATTATTGGAATGAACATCGTTTAACACCGAAGGCGTTCATTCCGCTCGATGCCGGACGGGCAAAGTTTGGCAGTCGGTTTGGGCAGACGACCGGGCTGAGGATGGATCCTCAATATGATTTGCAAATGATCGAGTCCAAAATCCTCGAAGCGATCGAACCGATCCGCGACGAACTGGGGTGGACGCCCCGGGCGATTCGCAGCGAACAGCTCGCCGCGTCTAAGGGGACAACGCCGTTTGATGGGTTGTTCTTGGCGTTGTCGATGTTCGTCATTATGGCGGCGATGATGTTGATCGCGATTCTGCTGCGGCTGGGCGTGTTGCAGCGAATTGATGAGTTCGGAACGTTGCTCGCGGTTGGTTTTTCTCCTCGACGGGTGATGACGTTGGTCATGGGGGAAACCTCGGTCACGGCATCGATCGGTGCGATTGTTGGTGTGATCGGTGGAGTCGGATATGCCGCGTTTGTGTTGTGGGCGTTGCGTTCGTGGTGGGTCGGCGCGGTGACGGTTCCTTTTCTGCGTTTTCATGCCACGCCAACCTCAATCCTGATCGGTGGAATCTGCGGTTGGGCGGCGAGCATGGCAACGGCTCTTTGGACGTTGCGGTTTTTATTAAGGCTCAATCCGGCGGCGCTTCTCGGCGGACGGCGAATGTCGTTGGCGGGAGGCACGACAAAAAACGGTGGCGTTCGGCGAACCGGCGGGAGTTTGCGTCCGTGGATCATCACCGGTTTGGTGGTCGCGGCGGTTGCGGCGGCGATGTTGGGTTCGCAAGGTGGAGCCCAAGAGGCCGCCGGAGGATTTGTCGGCGGCGGCATGCTATTGCTGATCGCGTCGCTGATGTGGATTCACTCTCGGCTCGGGACGCGTTCGGCCGTGGCACCGTCACTGCGAACGCTCGCGACGGCGAATGCGAGACGCAATCCGTTGCGGAGCACATTGACGATCGGTTTGGTTGCGACGGCGGCATTTTTGATTTTGTCGATCACTGCGTTTCGGATGTCGCCGACCGAAGAAGGGACCGGCGGATTCGACTTGATCGCCGAGAGCGGTAGTCCGATCGCACGTGATTTGAACGACAGCGTGGTTCGTGAAGAACTGCTCGGTCGGGATGCGGATGTCTTGGACGGAGCAACGTTGGCCGCGTTTCGCATGTTGGCCGGCGACGATGCCAGTTGCAATAACCTGTATCAATCGGCGCGTCCGACGGTGCTCGGGGTGCCAGACTTTGCAAGTGGTGAAAACGGCGTTTCCGCGGAGGCGAATCCGCTGCATCGTTTCGGATGGGCGTCGTCCGAGGCAACGGAAAAGGAACAAACATGGAGTTTGCTCGCGCGGGATGGAAAGGGGACACCCGATGATCCTATTCCTGTTGTAATTGACCAGAACACGGCCATGTGGAGTTTGCAGATGACCGGCGGAATCGGGCAGACCAAGATGTTCGATTACGGTGCGGGCAAACAGTTGCACTTCCGAGTGGTTGGACTGCTGGCGGGGTCGGTGCTCCAAGGCAAGTTGCTAATCGGCGAGGCAAACTTTGAGAAAGCGTTCCCCGAGGAGAGTGGCTATCGTTACTTCTTGATTCGCCGTGGCGAGCAAGTTGCTCAAGAAGCGATTGCAGACGCCTTTGAGTCTCGGTTGGTGGACGTGGGAATGGACGTGCAGTCAGCAAACAACGTGCTGGCAGGTTTGCTGGCGGTGCAGAATACGTACCTTCGTACGTTTCAAAGTCTCGGTGCACTCGGATTGTTGCTAGGCACGATCGGCTTGGCGGTCTCGCAGTTGCGGAGCGTTCTCGAACGACGCAATGAACTCGCGGTATTGCAGGCGGTCGGATTCACTCATTCCCGTTTGGCCAAGTTGATCCTCGGCGAGAATTTTTACTTGTTGTTGATGGGGATGGCGTGTGGTGTTGTGACAGCGATCGTTGCCGTTCTTCCTTACGCGTGGATGACCGGCAACGCGGTTCCGATCGTCGAACCGATGTGGATTCTGTACGGTATTTTGGTGTTCGGGATGTTGGCCGGCATGATCGCGGTGTGCCGTGTGATGACGTTGCCCCTACTCGACTCATTGAGGGCGGAACATGCTGCGGTTGAACTTTGACATGGCTGCCTCGCGTCGAGAACTCGCGCGGGATGAAGCGATGTTGCAGTGGGCTGACTCGGTTGTCGAATCGGATCGCGTCGATGAAGGCGGCGACAGAACGACTGAGCTTTTTCGCGTGTGGAGATTTCGGACGCCCACGGTCATTCTCGGGCGAAGTTCCAAAATTGGCGAAGAGGTCGATCGGCAGTGGTGCGCGGCACGCGACATCGTTGTGCTACGTCGCTGCACCGGAGGCGCGTCGGTTGTAGGCGGGCCCGGGTGTTTGATGTACAGCGTTGTTGTCCGGGTGCCGGCCGAGGGGGGACTGCGAAAAATCGACGTCGCTCATGACTACGTGATGCAGCGAGTATTGTCAGCAGTGCAGGTACAACTGCCCGATGCAGATCGAGACGGGACGTGTGATTTGACCTGGAAGACGCGTAAGTTTTCTGGCAACAGTTTGCGAGTTGCCCGTCATCACTTGCTCTATCACGGGACGCTGCTGTTGGATGCTGATTTGGATTTGATCGCAGAGTGTCTCGCGTTTGCGCCGCGGCAACCTGAGTACCGTCGAGGGCGATCGCACCGCGACTTCATTTGCAATGTGCCCCTGGATGAGCCAGCCATCGTGGATTCGCTCGGGCGGGCGTTTGGGGTGAGTGGTGAGTCAAACGTTGGTGACACTCGATCGGCCATCTCCGATCGATTTCCCGAGGGGGTTGCGGGGCAAATTGAGGCAATCGCTGACGAATTGATGCAAACCCGGTACGATGACGCGAGTTGGCATGAGCGGAGATAGACGTCCACAAATTTTTGCCCATTGCTGGAATCCCGAGAAACAGTATTATTTGTGGATTCTCACGCAGAAAATTGAACGTTGATAGCGTATGATCTGCGTGCGAATTGCAGCTTCACCATCAAATCAAAATGGAAGGATTCATATGAAGACGCGCATTCCACTGAGCCAGGCCGAAGAGGAAGCCCGTTTGCGACGAGAGCGGCTCGACCTGAGCATTGCCGAGATGGGATTGTCGGTCCGGACGACCAACTGTCTCGAAGAAACGGGAATTTTGACCGTTCGGGATTTGCTCAACGCGACTCCTCGGCGATTGTTGAAAATCAGTAACTTTGGCGAAAAGACGTTGGACGAAGTGTACGACGCGTTGGAGCAACTCGGATTTTTTCGTCCGGGCCGTCAGGTTGTGACCTCCAAAGCCCACTAATCGCGCGGCTAAATTCTACGTGAGACGGTCTCGATCAGTCTGGCAGTGGCGTCCGTGGAGCAAGAAGCTCGGGCGGCGGCTGCGTACGGGGCCGTTTCGGGGCGTCCTCGGTGAGCTCGCGTTTTACCTGAGCCTCATTTTTGCCGGTGTGTTTCTTTTCACACTGGTGCTCGTTGCGCAGTGGATGGTTCCTCGGATCGGGATCGACCTCCCTGAGGAGGCCCGTGTGGTGTTGGACTCGGATCTGGCACGGGGGGGCGGACATCACTGGGGGCCGTGGATCGTGGCGATCATCTCCGTCGCTGCGATCGGGTCCGGGGCATTCGGTCTTGGGTACCGTTTGATGCACCTCGGTTTCAGCCAGGAACGCATTTCGGCCCAAAAAGGCCGACTTTCTCGGTGGAATTCTGGGCCCGCCGAAAATGAGGAGGAAGAGGCGAATGCGTCGACTCCGCAGGCCGATCCGAAGACGTCAGATGAGTACCCGAGCCTGCCGGCGGTGCCCCGCGGCACGGTGCTCGATGAGAGTTTGGGAGAACGACTTCGGTATCGATTGGCGTCGGTGTCGACGGGACGATGGGCGATTTTCGGGGCGGCTTCGTTGGCGTTGATTTGGAACTCGGTCTGCGTGGTTCTCTTGGCGGTGGCGATTTCGGGATGGTGGTATGACCGCCCTAGGCCTGTGTTGGCGATGCTGCTGTTTCCCTTCTCCGGTGTCGCGATTTGGGCGCTGAAGTCCTTTTTGCGGAAGGTGCGGCAGATTGCTGGGGTTGGTCCGACGGTGGTGGAAATCAGTGAACACCCGTTGGAGCCCGGCGGCGCGTATCAGCTGTTTGTTTTGCAAATGGGTCGGATGCGGCTGCGGACTTTGCGGGTTGAACTGGTTTGTGAAGAGGAGTCATTTTTCCGGCAGGGAACCGACGTCCGGTCCGATCAACACGTTGCACTTTCGAAAGAATTGCTGGCCGAAGGGCCGGTTCGTGTTGACCCGCTCGCCCCCTGGGAGCAACAATTGGAGTTCGAGCTACCCACTAATGTGATGCATTCGTTCAGTGCGACGAATAATTCGGTGAGGTGGCGATTGATTGTTTCTGGAGAAGCCCGCCCTTGGCCATCGTTCTGCCGAAGTTTCCCGCTCGTCGTCCATCCGCCGCTAATGGTTCCACCAAACAGCCCGCGGTGAATGTGACGTTATGTCGTGACGATGCGACATACGCGGCCGGTGGTGTTTTGAAGGCGAGTTGGCGTGTGAGTCGGGTGAGTCTCGACGAGATCAGTAGCGTCGAGGTTTCGGTGCTGTGGTACACCGAGGGCAAAGGAGACGAAGACCTCAGTGTGCATTATTTCCGTCGCTACGATGCCGCTCAACTGCGCGAACGAGGGATGGTCGACAGTCAACCGATTCAGTGCCGGTTGCCGCCTTCGCCGCTGAGTTATCGCGGCCATTTGCTTTGCATTCAGTGGGGCATCCGGGTGCGTGTCTTTGTCGAAGAAGGACGCGAAGCGGTGGCCGAACATCCGTTCTACATGGTTGCTCGCAAGCCGGACCCGACGGTGATATCCGAATCCAGTAGCAATGAACTGCCTTGTCTCGAGCAGATCGCCAAGACGCCGCTGCACCGCCGTCTGCCATCGGTCCTAAGACGTTGGCGATCGCGTCAGGGGAAAACCGCTTCCTGAGTGAGTGGTGTTGTCTTTGAAAGCGTTTGGCTTTCGGACCCGACTGACTGCTGGGCGTTGCTGTTGATTCGGCTCAGGGTTCCTGAATGGTTTTTGTACGGCCGCGACGTTGAAGCTGCAGGAATATCATCAGCGACAATCCGGCAGACGCGAAGATCAGACACATGATCATGATCTGATACCGGGCGGCGATCAGGGGAGAAACGCCCGCGAGGACTTGTCCGGTCATCATGCCCGGGATCGAAACAACGCCGACGGCATAGAGGCTGTTGGTGATTGGAATCAAGGCAACGCGAACGGCTTGGTTGGGGTCGGCGGCGTGTGCTGCTGAGGTAGCGACGTTCGACGTGGTGGACGTGGTGGAACTAGTGGATGGTGTGTTGGTTTCCGAACCGAGTCGCTCGATTGCGAGCGAGAGCGCGTTCATGCAATTGGAAAACGTCATGCCTGCCAAAGGAATCAATATTCGCGGGTTGTACCAAGGGTCCACGTTAAGAACCCCCGCGGTGATCACGGCGAGGGTAATTCCACCGCCGAGGACGATTGACGCGAGGACCTGAAAGTACAACGACCACGGTCGGTCGGTGGAGGTGCGAATGGCGATCGCGGAAGCGGCGAGCATCATCACGCTGAGCGTCGCGAGGCTGGTCCATGCCTGTTTCGATTCGAACAAGAAGACCAAAACGTAGCCGACGAGGGAAAGCTGGATCAGCATCCGTGCGAGTCCTTGCAGTGACGTGACGATCCGGTGTCCGGTGCCATATAGCCACAGAAGCAGCACGAGAACGGGGATTAGTGCCAGAGCAAGACGAGGAAGGGAGATGGGATCAGCCATGAGTTTGGTTCCATAGGCAGAGCGTTCGAACTACCGGGGAGCAACGTCGTGCGGCATCGTTCGTCTTTTCACCGGATCAACACCTGCTCCGTGATTGCCCACGTGATGCAAAATGAACACTGCAAACCAACGTGGCGAGGTGAGGGCATGCGAGATTCAAGTTGTTTTTCCGATCCGGTGGGGCATCGGGTTCGTAGGTGTTCTAGCCCAATTCGGAATTGTGGGGGAGCACACGTGCGGGAGGAGCCTCGGATCATGGCCGGTCGGAAGCGGCCGGGCACAGTAGTCGTCAGACTCCTTGACGGCATGGGCCTTTGTGAGTCGTAATGAGAGCAATGCGCACTGATCTGGATCGCCAACGATTGCACGATGACCTCCGCGGCCTTGTCGACGGGGAGGTTTTGTGTGATGACGTTTCCTTGCAACTCTACGCGTCCGATGCGAGCGTCTATCAGATTCGGCCATTGGCCGTCGTTCGGCCGCGGTCGGCCGCTGACATCTCGGCCACGGTCGTGTACGCGGGCGATCACGGGTTAACGATTCATCCTCGTGGCAGCGGGAGCGGCGTGGCGGGGGAATCGCTCGGGCCGGGGATCGTGCTGGACATGTCGTGTCATCTCCGGCGGGTGTCGTTGCAGGAGGACGGGACGACGGTCACGGTGCAGAGTGGAGCGACGCTCGCGAGTGTGAATCGCCTGTTGGCCCATTCGGGGCGATGGTTCGGTCCGGATCCCGCGACACGAGCGATTACCACCATGGGCGGGGTGATCGCGACCAATGCATCGGGGAGTCACTACCTGCGAAGTGGCTCGGCGAGGGACACGGTGGAATCCGTCCGCGTGATTAACGCCAGCGGAGAGCTCGTTGAGTTCGCCCAGCACGCTCCCGAAGAGTACATGCAGTCGCCGTCACAGGTCGGTGGAGAAGGCGGGATCGCGTATCGCAATCGGGTCGCACGCGGGCTGCGGGAGATTCGCAACCAGTTCGTCGACGCCCTAGAGTCGCATTCGTTTCGTTCCCCGGCGAGCAACGGGTACCGCCTCGATGACTTCATGGATTCGTCGGACGTAGTTGACCTGGCTCGCTTTTATGCTGGTACGCAAGGGACATTGGGGGTGATGGTCGACGCGACCGTCCGCACCGAGTTGATTCCGGCTCATCGTGGTGTCGTGCTGCTGTTCTTTCGGCGGTTGGATTCGGCGATGCGAGCCGCCGTCTCGGCGCTCAGTCATGGACCGATCGCTTGTGACGTGATGGACCGTCGGTTGTTGCAGATTGCTCGCGACGGGGAGAAACGTTTCGCCGACTTGGTACCTCGCGAGGCAGAAGCGGGCATGCTCGTCGAGATCCAAGGGGAATCTCTTGGTGACTTGTATCATCGCCTGGGTATTTTGAGGCAGACGCTCGCAACGGGCCCGGATGCCGCGTTTGCTTCCCAGGACACTGTGCAGAATCAACTGCGTGATTTGTTTTGGGTTTTGTTTCGACGGGTGATCCAGAGACAATACCGGGTGCCGGGTCGAGCGATGCCTTTGCCTTTTGTCGAAGACATCTATTCACCGCCGGAGACGTTGCCGCAGATGTTAGTGGCGGTGCAAGACGTGTTGAAACGTTTTCAAACGACGGCGACTGTTTTCGCGCACGCGGGCCACGGCCAGTTGCACGTGCGGCCGATGTTGGACCTTGCCAAGGAAGAGGACCGTCGTCGCGTTCGCCCGTTGAGCGAAGCGATCGCAGAAGTGGTTTGGCGCGAGGGCGGTCAGATCGGCGTGGAACATGCCGCGGGACTGAGTCGTTCCTTCCTGATGCCGACGCAGTTTGGTGATCTGTGGCCGGCGATGGGGCAGGTCAAGCGGTTGTTTGATCCGCAGCATCGGTTCAACGCCGGTAAGTTGTTCGGTGCGGTGTTGCAGAAGCCTGATGAGAACCTGCGTCCGCTCAATCACACGATCGAAATTATCGAAGCGGGACGAAGCGTGTTGCCGCTGCGAAGAGGAGAAGATCCGGCGAACACGTTAAGCGGTTTTAATGCGGCGATCGACTCAGCGAATGCGACCGCGACAGGAACGCCGAGTACAGACGAACCGTCCGAGAACGTAGCAGAAGAAGAAGCGGTCAAGGAACGAGGTTTGGCCGAGTCTGCTGCGTCAAAATTGGTCGCCTCGTTGCTGCCGCACGAACCGCCTCCGCAGCTAGAGGTATTGCAGCAATGGCCGGGAAGTTCACCGATCACCAACACGACTCGGCAGTGCAACGGTTGCGGTCGTTGCCGGTCGCATAGCGAAGGGGAACGGCAGTGCCCGATGTTTCGAATTTCGGCGGTGGAAGAGGCCTCGCCGAGAGCGAAGGCGAATTTGCTGCGCGGAGTTCTCAGTGGCGCGTTGAACGTCAACGAGTTGACAGGGGAACGAGCCAAGGCGGTCGCGGACCTGTGTTTCAATTGCCATTCCTGCCGCGTGGAATGTCCCGCCTCGGTTGACATCCCCAAAGTCGTCGGCGAGATCAAGGCGCAGTATGTTGCGACCAACGGGATGCCTTTGTCGGATTGGTTGGTTGGGCGACTCGATGTGGTGGCATCGATCGCTTCGAAAGTGGCGTCGATCTCGAACTTCCTGCTGCGTCGACGTTCGATGCGCTGGTTAGGCGAAAACCTGTTTGGTCTCTCGGCCGCCCGAGATATCCCGAAGCTGTCCAATGAAACGTTTGTGCGTTACGCGACGAGGCGACGTTGGCATAAATCGTCACCGCACGGCGGACTGAAAGTCGTCTACTTTGTCGACCATTTTGCGAACTACCACGATCCCGAAATCGGTCGGGCACTCGCTGAGATTTTGCTGCACAACCGAATCGGGTTTTACGTTCCGGTTGGACAAGGGCTCAGCGGGATGGGGCGGATCACTGGCGGTGATTTAAAAGGGGCCAGACGTGTGGCTCGACGCAACGTCCGGATTCTCGCCGATGCGGTTCGACAGGGTTACACCGTTTTAGCGACAGAACCTGCGGCCGCGTTGTGTTTGAAGCACGAGTACCCGAACCTGCTCGACAGCGAAGACGCTCACCTCGTTGCACGGCACTCGCACGAAGCCTGTGAGTACCTTTGGTCGCTGCACGAGGAAGACCGTCTGGAACTGGAGTTCCAACGGATTGACCATCGGGTCATTTACCATCAACCCTGCCACAGTCGTGTGCTCGAACGGGAATCGTCGGCGGCACGATTGATGCAGTTGATTCCTGGAATCGAGGTCGAAACCGTCGGCAAGGGTTGCAGTGGGATGGCAGGCACCTGGGGGCTGCAGCGGAAAAACTATCGCAACAGCCTTCGGATCGGTTGGCCGATGATTTCTGCGGTACGTCGTGCCGCTGATGCCGCGCCGGCCACCGAATGCAGTGCATGCAAATTGCAGATGGAACACGGTGGGAACTACTCCGCCGTGCATCCATTGAAATTGCTCGCGCACGCCTACGGGCGGATGCCCCGTCCCGTTCTTCGCGGTGAGTCGTCGCCTGCGTCATCATCCCCGGTTTGACCGACGCATTGCGCAGGCTACCTCACGTCGCAGCATGGGTGGCGTGCAGCGCTCGCGCCGGTCAAGGGAAGTGGAAACAGCGGTCGCTACGATCGCGGTGGTCGCACATCCTTCGTGGCACCGGCACCGGTTTGCGAGGCGCGACGATTTTCACGTTGGATGGCGTCGTAGACTTCTTGACGGTGCACCGGGATGGCCTGTGGTGCCTCGATGCCAAGGCGAACTTTGTCGCCACGGATGTCAACAATCGTCACAACCACGTCATCACCAATCATGATGCTTTCGTCGCGGTGTCGGGAAAGGACGAGCATAATGTCCTCGGTTTGATATTTCTGGAGGGAGAATCAGTGGGACCAAATTGGTTGGAATTCTGATGCGTTCGGTTCGGCAATCCTTGCCGTGATCTGCATTCCATCGCAACAATCGAACGAGGTCTCTAAAGTGGAATCAACACAATGTCGATTCCGCCTCGCTAAGAGAGTGATCGTCCCGATGACATTGCTTTGTCCAAGATCCGCTGAGAAGGTCCACACGTACCGGTCGTGCGGGTTCGCGCTATTAGCGAGCAGATTGCCAACGAATCGTGCCAATGCGGGCGGTCGCATGGTGTCGGCAGCATTGTGACGCGGACCGGAACCGAGTCTAACGATTGCCAGGGAATCGTTTTTGCGTGAAGAGGCGAAAGAGAAACGCATCCGACGTACGCCGATGCGGATTGCTCAAAGAGAAGGCACGTTGCGTCTGACCGCTTTCGCGAGTTCACTGTTCGCGGCCGTTGAGATGGCGGTCGGAGTGCCTGAAATGAAGAAAGCCGACCGGCATCCGCCAGGTCGGCTTACTGTTTTGATTCAAGTGATTCTCTGTTCGCAAGCCAGGCAGGCTTGAGATGAGGCCGCGACTGATTTAAGCAGCGCGAACTTGCGAGACGGGCAGTGGTTCAGCCGCCGTACGTGCCGCGGTTGGCAGTGGTTGTCGCAAAGGCCGGTCATCGTTCGTGATGACTTGGCAACCCAAACGCCGGTCGAGGTTGATCAACAACGGTGCACGAAGGTTCGTGGTCAGCTTGCCGACATGACCGGCGACGGTGGTCATGATGTAAACTTCCGAGCCGCTGGTCAGGTGCAGGCCTGCAAGGTCTCGGCGACCGACATGCACACGATATTCAGGAAAAAAAGCACGTGGGCTGACCACAGCCATCGCACGGTCACCGCGAGCGGCGGACTGCAACCACGCAACCGATTCGTTGTCCGGATCGGGGATCAACGCCCATTGATGAAGTGACTCCATCCCCACGAGCCCCTGTGGGAAGAGGAACAGCTGATCGGCGTTAAGTTCGAGTGTGCCGAAGCGATGTGTGTCGATTCGCATGGCTGAGTTCCGATGGGACAGGGTTCATGCACGTGGTTGAAACTATCTTCACGTGTTTCATCGGCAACACGTTTACCGAGAGATAACCGAAACGAGCAAAGAATTCGAAAAAATCGTCACAACCGGCGTTTTGCTCAGAGCGGGCCTGTTTGGGACAACGGTGTGCCGAACGCCTGCGGCCGTGAAAACCGGTTCAGAGCACAACGGATCAAAGGTAGTTTAGAACCGTCAAGTTGGATGTTTGTCCGATGAACCGCATGGACGCTTCGAGGGCGGCTTGCCGGGCCCCGAGTTCACTGATCACGCTCGCCAAGTCGGCATCGAGCTCATCGGACATCTGAGCTTGCAAGAGCACGTTTTCGTCTTCCATCGCAGCTTTGGTCTCGGCCAGACTTTGCGTCCAGACACCCACTCGACCTCGTGTGCGACTGCTGATGTCCAGGTCGCTGTCGAGCTGCGTTTGCAGACGACTGATTTCAGGGATATCGCCTTCGCGAACCGCTTTTTCCAAACGCAAGAGCGTGTCGACTGCCCCACCTGCTTCCCGAGGGCGATAGTCCTGGCCGGTCAATGTCGACGCGCCGACGTTGACCTGGGAGGTGGCTTCGCTCTGACCTTCTTCGATCCAGCCGAGATAAACCCCGGCGTCGCTCACACCGGGCTGCGTCACGCGAATCGGTCCGGCACCCGTGGGCGCGGTCAACTCCAGACCGTTGCCGACCGAGTTGAGCGAAACACGGACCCTCAGTGTGTCTTGGTTGTTAGGATGGTTGACGATTAGGTCCATAACGTCCTGGATCGTTTCAGCGCCTTCGAGTTCGAGTTCGAGCTCAACACCGTCGGGACGCGTGATGACGACGTCGGCACCGTTCGGATTCAGGCTCACGCCACGACCGCGGGCTAGATCACTTAGCAACGTTTCGGCGTCTGCAGTACGAATGCCCAGTTCCGTGGCAGCGATTCCACCGTTTTCACCGATGCTGTAGTCGACGCCTGAATACAGACCACTGAGATCGATGTGCCCTTCGATTTCATCGAGCGTGGCGTGAACACCGGCGTCACTTCGATTGATCGCGATCAAGACGTCTCCGATGGTTTCGGCACCGTCGAAGTCGATCGTGAAACTCTCATTTCCTCGCTGAACAACAATCCCGTTGGTGAGATCCAATCCGGCACCGTCACCGAGGTCGCTGATTTTCGTTGATGAGGTCACGCGTGGCGACAACCGATCGCCGACGATCGGTGGCGAACGGTAACCGAGTGGGTTTGAAATCCCCAGATCTTGTGCGAGGGTACTGCCTTCGGCGTCAATCACCGCGAGCGTTCCAGGCAGTGAGTCCGCGTACTGGATCGAAATCGAATCGCTGCCCAGACTGATTCCGAGCGGACGGCCGCCGAGTTCTACCGTGCGGAGAACGTCCACGACATCTCCGATCGTCGCCGCGTTTTGCAGGTCGAGCTCGACGTGGTTGTCACCATCGGACAACGTGATGATTCCCGGGCTGACGCCGATGCCTTGCCGCAGGTCGACTAAGCGAGTGTCCTCATCGACAGCAGCGTTGAGTGCGTCTCCGGTTTGAAACGTCCCTCCGACACCAATCGCGGTTGCCCCCGTGACGGTGAATGTTTCTGGTGAACCGTCGCCGACTTTGGTTTGGCCGATCGCGCTGGTTCCGCTGAACAGAACAGTGTCGTTGACATACTGCAGCGCCGATTCGTTTTCTAACACACCGCCGAGCAACTGATGGTCGTTGAACATCCCGTTTCCCGCCGAAACGACCGCTTCCATGTTCTGCCGAATCGTCATCGCGAGTGCCTCGCGTTGGTCTTCCGAAAGCACACTCTGTGCGGCTTCGACGGCCACCCCGCGTGCTTCGATCAACGCGTTGTCGACGCGATTGAGTACGACGTCGGTGGATTGATAGAACGCCTCGGTGAGGTTCGCGTTGCGGATCAATTGCTCGCTGTAGGAGATCGACCGTTGATACCCGATCGCACGACTCGCCGCAGCCGGATCGTCGCTCATTCGCAGTACGCGACGTCCCGTACTGAGTTGATCGTACTGGCGTTGAATCGCGAGCTGATCGTTGTTGAGCTGATACAACAATCGTTGGTTGGTCAGAGGCGTGCTGACACGATTGGTGGTAACGGGAAGGAGAGCCATCTGCTATGCGAGTCCATCGTCGTTGAAGTGGAATCAAGCCGCACAGAACGTACAGACGATCCGCCGTATCGATTGCGATTGGCAGCGTCTCGCGACACAACCCGTTACCCGGCGTAATCCAAACAAATCCTAAAACAGCACGGTTTCCTCTGTTATTTCGGCATTGTGTCGGGTCCAACTCAAGTCCAAATGATTTCGCAATTGTCCAAACATCGTGCCGTGGACTACTTCTCGCGCGGTTTGAGCCCGTTGTGTGTCGCCATGGCGGTGGTTGGGTCTTCCGGCCAATGATGTTTCGGATAGCGTCGCCGAAGCTCTTTTCGAATTTCGCCGTAGGTGTTCTTCCAGAAACTTTCGAGGTCTTCGGTGATTTGTTGCGGTCTCCGGTTGGGGCCGAGCAGATGCATCTGAACGGCGACATTGCCTCGCAGGATTCGCGGCGTTTGAGGCCATCCGAAGCACTCTTGGATGCGGGCTTCGATCCACGGCGGGCGATTCTCCGCGTATCCCACTCGGGCGCGATTGCCGCTCGGCAGAGTCAGGTGAGTTGGCGCGACCGATTGAACGATTTCCCAAAACTCATATCCGACCTTTCCAATGAGGTAGTCTGTCCACGCGGCGCGACGTAGTTCCGCAAAGGAACGGCGACCGTGACACAGCTCTCGGCAAACGTCGCGACACAGTTCATCGACGTTGCCAAACGGCGGGGGCTCGTCGAGGCAGTGTTCGATCACTAAACGAATACGCTGCAAAACGTTTTCGAAGTCACCCGATCTTCCGCGAGCGTCCTGAGGGTAGACTTTCTCGAGTTGCCGGATCGCTTCGGCGTAGAGGCGTTCACTTGTCTCCGGATTCTCTTCGCACGTGATCGGAGTTTCACTGAGGACGAGGTCCGCATACTTTTCAACGGCCCGACAAACCACGGTTTCCCGTTTTACATCAAAGTCGACGGATACCGCATTTTGGATGGAACCGTTCGGGAGCCAAGATTCGTCAATCGAAACAGCACCTCGAACCCGTGATTCGGTGGCGTTTCCGTCCACGTCGTAACACAGCAGGAGTCTGGAGTCCTGCGAGAGGTCTGCAATTCGTTTCAGTCCCAAGACGCCTCGACGTCCCACCATCACGCCGCGATCTTCATCGCCGTCGCGTCTCATGACGACTCGATCCGGGTAGGCGGCGAGTAACGATTGCGCGACCGCGTCATGGTGGGAAGTTGACCTGGTATCACTTGATCCGCCGCGAGATGTTTCTAGGGTGAGCGATCCTTCGAGAGAGCGTTGAATTTGACGAGTGATGCGCAGAAAGTTTCTCCCCATTGATTTCGGATGCGCCACGACGTGCTGCATCTTTTCGGCCAGGGAGAGTTCTGACCCACGGGAGTCTTGGTTGTCGACAGGATCGCGTTCACTCATCAAAGCCGCCCCTGCGGCGGCGAGTTCCGTTCCCAACAACTCACTCGCGGTGATCGCAAAGCGGGAAACGCGGGGGTGCAACGGCAGGGTGGACATCACGCGACCGACGCTCGTGATTCGATTTGCGTCGCCGATCGCGCCGAGCGCGTTGAGCAAACCGATCGCTGCTCGGGCGGCGTGTTCCGGCGGTGGCGTGAACCACGGGAAATCTCCTTCGAGGTCTTCTCCCAGACTCGCGAGCGTTAGGAATGCGGACGACAAATCGCTGCGTGAGACTTCAGGGCTGTCGTAGAGGTCGCGTGTTCGGTGCGCCGCCGTCGACCACATTCGGTCACAGGTCCCGGCCGACGTTCGCCCGGCCCGTCCGGCACGCTGATCCGCCGACGCGATCGAAATCGGTCCCGTTTGCAATCGAGTGAGCCCGAGACGTGTGTCGAGCACCGGCGTCTTGCTGAGTCCCGAATCGACAACGGCGGTAACCCCGTCCACCGACACGGAGGTCTCGGCGATGTTCGTCGAGAGGATGATCTGTCGCGGTGCCGACGGATCGTTGCGAACGGCATCGTCTTGTTGCTTCGGTGTGAGAGACCCGTGTAAAGGAACGATCGAGCGCTCATTGGTGACCCCGGTCTGACGCAGTGCCTCGCCGACACGGTGAATGTCAGCCACGCCTGGTAAAAACACGAGGACATGCCCGTCTGTTTGCTGCGCAGCGTCGCAGATAAGAGGGGTGATCGATCGTTCCAGGCGTGCCCGAGGATCGACCTGATGGTGGTGAATCTTGACCGGAAAGCTGCGTCCGTGACATTCTAACGACCGTGAGGTGTCGCCGAGATAGTCTGCAATCGGATGGGGATCGAGCGTTGCCGACATCACGATCATTCGCAGATCATCGCGAAGTTGCGTGCGCAGTCGGTGCGTGAGTGCGAGCGAGAGGTCGAGTTCCAGGCTTCGTTCGTGAAATTCGTCCAGGATCACGCAGGCGGCCTTTTCCAACAACGGATCCGAACGCATGCGTTGCAGAAAAATTCCCGTCGTCATTAAAAGGACGTGCGTCGAGCTGCTTTCTTTTCGATCGAGCCGGACGTGGTACCCGATGGTTTCGCCGATCGGTTCGTTGAGCGATCTGGCGAGATACTCGGCGACGCTACGCGCCGCCAAACGTCGTGGCTGAACGACCCAAATCTGTCCCTTTTCGCAATTGATCGCGTTGGCCAGCGCCAAGGGGACACCGGTCGTTTTACCGGCACCCGGTGGAGCTTTGAGAACTACCGGATTTTCGGCCGCGACGGCATCGACGAGCTGAGACAATATCTCATCAATGGGCAGCGGCGGGCGTTTCATACATTGCGTGGTTCGCGAGGCAACAAGCGAGGAGAGCGACAATCAGAGAGTATCTGTGCAGGCTGCTCGCGACACGGACGCGTGATGCGTCTAGGAAAATCGTCATGCCGCGTGCCGTGCATTCGCGGTGAATTCTACGACCGGTCGGTGACGGGGTGAAGTGCCACCGGCTGGGATCGCTAGCGGCGAATAGGCGGTTTAACGAGCTCCTCGCATCGTCAAGGTAATCCATCCTTGACTGACATTGGCGGTGTCGAAATTGAGGTGCCCGAGCCGATCTCCAGGTGCGTCGAGGTCGAAACCGTCGAGCGTGTTCTCCTTCGGGATCTCTTTTTTCAATCGTCTCGCGACCACGTTCTTCATGGTGTAGAAACGGATCCCCGCCCGTTTGGTTTCCGGCGGCGTGACTTTGGGGTCACCGATCATTTCAAATTTGACGTTCCCCGCATCGACATGAACGTCATAACGAACGGTGAAATTCACCGCGATCGGGCTCGCTCGTCCGACTTGGAACCGCTTGCAACGCACTGTTAACTCCAGCGTGTTCTCTTCGAAGCGAGCGGTGACGGGTAGGTCGCGAGCGAGTTCGATCAAAATGTCGTCAGGCATTTCCGCGGCTTGTTCGTCCGTGAGCGGCAATCCGATCGATTGAACCAACGTCGCGAAATCAGATATCGTCTCACCCGCCAACATCCGCTGGGCCAAACGTTCGACAACCGATTCGTGCAATCGAATCGTGATGTCAGGAGCCGAGCATGCCGAATAGATCGGCAGGCCGGGAATTACCGTTGGCAACGCCAGCGGTGGTGCACCGAGGCCAAAACCACCGTTGAGCGTCATGCCGATTTCGAGATGCGACCCGGTCCCAGCGAAGTTCAAATCGGACGGGCGAACGTCAGAGCGATCCAACGCGGCGAGGACGTCTTCCTTAAAGTCCATTTCCGCTTCGAGAATCTCTTGAGTAACGTCTTCCATGAACGCGGTCGAAAAACGTTCGACGGCTCCTTTGTTGAGTTCCCGTTGTGATTCCGGTCTTTTTTTCTCAATGACGTTCGTGGCGATCTTTCTGACCAATCGGCTGCCGATCCCGTTGCGTCGCGTGGAGACATGACGTGTGCGCAAACGCGTCGAGGAGGAGGTTTGGATCGGTAGAACGGTGAAGCGGTCGGTTTCTAAAATGACGGGCGTGTAGCCGTTCACCCGCGTGTGGCCAATCAACCCGAACGAGACCGGACCATCGGAACCGTTGAGGGTCGACTCGATATTCCCGTCAAAGACGATTTGGCATTGAGGACGTGCCTGCCATGAAGTCATGTCCGCAGATGAATGACCTACGCCCCAGGAGATCGGTTGCGATGACTCAGACGGAACCATGTAGGCGACACCGGTGACCAGGGCACGTCCGTGAATGCGGCGACCATCCTCGCACTCTTCGATCGGTTCGGTTTCGCGAATGGGTCGAAGGGTTACCTGTCGCATTGCCGCGGCAGAAACATTGATTCGCAGATTGGGGCGAGACCACAACGATTTCGCCGCCGTTGTCCACTCGGTTGCTTGACCGTATTGGTCCATCCACGAAGCGAGCGGTTGCAGTGTCCGATAGAACGTTTGGTCTTCTCGATGGGGCGACATCAACAATTCGACAATCTCGTCCCTTCGTGACTGGAATCCTTTCTCCAGCGTCGCGTCGACCATCAATTCACTCGTCAACACCAACCGCTTGATCGATTCACGGGCACTGGCGATCGGACCTCGCTCGAGCCCTTGATGTTTGCCCATCATTCGCGCCGCGAGTTCACGAATCGTTTGAAACTGGTCGAGATAATCTTGCTGTGTATCGGTTAGCTGGAGATCGCGATCATCAAAATCGATAGGGGAAAACGTGGGAACCGGGATCGACAAAAGTTGGTCGTTGAGTTCCTGCAGTTTGAGGAATCGTTTCCATGCATCGGCGTTCGAACCGTAGCCGAGGTATCGGTCTAAATCCGCGACAGCGTTGATTGCGCGTCGCCGATCCGATTCAAAGTCTTCCGTGGTGGGTCTGAAATAGGCTGCCTGTGCGATGCGGCTCAGCTCAAAGGATTGTCCGTCCGCGTGAGAGGGTTCGGCGAAGTAGCTCGCAAGGAACAGCAAAGCGGCAAACGCCCAGCGAAAGAGAACCGGCAAGACGCGAATTGGCAATACGGAACGACGTGATGTACTCATGATGATTGGCCGAAATGATTCACATGGCGTTGGGCAATCGATGACATGATCGAAAGCAGTGACGCAATCCAAAACAAACGTGTCGAAGTGTGCTCGATAAGGTCTATGGTGACGCGGACTCTTCATCGAATACGACCGCGAAGATCTCCCATCCGGTTTCCGTGTTGCGACTGATGACGGCAAGGTTTTTGAGGAATTGACGCGCGAAGTCATACGACGGCAGGACACTGAAATCGATCTCATCTGCAATCCGGCTTCCCGCGTTGCGAACATCTTCAGCAACGTCCTCTGCGGGTTGACGTAGGAAGATCGACCGGAGAAGAGTTGCGTAGATGCTTTCCACGTTTTCGAGCCCCTGAATCCCGCTCGACCTGAGAACCTCGTAGGTCTTTTTCGCATCGCGATCCATGCGTGCGATTGAGACACCGAACGATTCCGGTGCGCGTTCTCTGGAGACGACCTGATCGAAGATGCGGTAGACGTCGGTTTCAGCAAGAGGCGATGTTTGGCGTCGCAGGAGCATTTTCTGGAGAGTCGAGGCGTGGGTGCAGAACCACAACCGGCCGTCCGCAACCGTCAAGCCGGCCTTGGAAAACGGAGTGGTGTCTTCGTCGACAATCAGTTTGATTTGCCACATCTCGTAACGCTTGCCGGGCAAGCGGATTCGTCTGGCCTCGGGGTCGCCGACGAACAGGTTGTACATCATCGATGCGACTGATTTTTCGTTCTTAGCGGGGTCTTGAATCTCGATGGAGACGACGGTGGATTCGTTATTGCGTGCCGTGTCATTTACTGAATAGATCACCAACTCAGGACCGATGACCGGGAACAGCCCACCGAGCAGATCAACATTCAATTCGTTTTTGAGATCTTCCATGGTGCCTTCGAATGCACCGGGGGCATCGGTGACGTCGTCGTAGACGGCCTCTGCGTTGGAGATCATTTGGCCGAGGTTCCAACGGACCAACGTGGCGACGTTGGCTTCATCGCTCAGCCATTTGGGTATCTCGAGCGAGCCTGGTTCGAACTGGAACATCTCCATCGCATCCTTGCGAGTCGGCGCGTAGACCAGCGTGCGTGATTCGAGGTCACCGTTGGTCGGGTTGATCCATGCGCGTCCCGCGATCGCTTGCAAACCGGGGAAACCGTGTCGCATCGGAAATGGAATGTTCGAGAACGGTTCCTCGTTTGTCGCAGGATCACTCGGTTGGTCGCTATCGGATTGAGAGGCATTCTCGCTCGCAACCGCGTAGGCGATCGGATCAAAGTACCAACGCAGCAACGAGGGAGGCGATTCTCGAAATGCAGAGATCGTTTCGGCGAATTCGTTTTGCTCAACGAGACGTCGGTTCCCACCCGGAGAAATATCGCCGGCTTCGTTCGAAACGTGAGACGAGTGCTGTTGCCATCGTTTGACTAAGTTTGCCGCAACGCCCACATCACCGCACAACACGGCGCAGGATCCGAGTGTGCCGAGCACCAATTGCTCGTCCATGATCGTGAGTGCCAATTGCACGGTACCCGGCGTGCCGGGCGACTCTTCAACGGCACCGCGTTGTTTCAGCAACGTCGCGGTGGCGTCAACGAAGGCGCCCGCCGCCGCTTCGTTCGGTGTTTGAACAAAACAGGTGATTGACATTTCACCCTGCGCGGTTGTCAGCCCGGCGATGATGAACTCACCCGAGATGTTTTCATCGATGGTGTGATAGTCGACACCGTAGGCGTCAATGAGAAACGAAGTGCTTCGTTCCTCTGTTTGTTCACGAAAGCGTTTCATCTCTTCGGATGCAAACAGTCGCAGCATCGGAAGGTTAGCAAGACCATCAACGGTGGCCTCCCAATCCGGAACACTCAACCAAAAGATGGTGTCGTCGGGAAGGATCGAGGTGATAGATCCGTTGAGGTCAGCGACCGCGGTGTCAACGGAGCGGCCGGCAGGTTCGGCGACGCAGGTTGAGGTGAACGCGTGAGTGCTGACCCAGACCAGCAGCAGCGTCGTGATGAGCGATGTCGCGGCCGTGCGGCTTCGGTCCAGGGGCGGAGAGACAAGAAAGCGAGACATAGGAGAGCTCAGCAAAACATATCTAACGGGAAATGAGGCGATCGGTTGCCAACTAGTATCCAAACGAGGGTATTTTCGCCTATGGGGAGTCTTCAAACGGCCCAAAACGGTCGGTCGCAATTCTCCGGTAGAGGGAGGGTAATTGATCCGAGTTGGGAAGGACAAATTTTTCGACAATTGCCCGCGATTTTTGGACGTCGTTGTTTTTGACCTGCTGCATGAGGGCAAAAATCAAGGCGAAACCGGCCGATAGATCGTCGTCCTCGAGCTTTTTGGCCAATTTGACGAAGGAGTTTTCGTTCCAACTGCCGGTGAACGCGGCCAACACAAAGGCCATCTCGTTCCACCCGATTCGCTCCTCCTGAAACGCGGACATCAAACGTTCGCAACGGTCGAACGTGATCTCGTCGAATTCCGGGTACTTCTGGAAAACCGATTCGCCACCCATCGTGAGATGCACGATCGCTTGATAAAGGATTAACGTGACGCCTCCGGTGTTTCCTTCCATCATTGGGATTTGATGCAGCACGGTGTTGTCGGCGAAGGCGCGGCCCCGGGGACCGGAGAAACACTTTTCGGCAACGGTTGCGATCCACTCTTTGGGAACCTGCTCGCTGTTGAAAACCATGTTGCGAACGGCCACGTCGCTGAGTCCGGACCCTGCGAAGAGTTCGTCAACAATTTGTTGCCACTCCACTTCGGTGTAACCGTTGGTACGTGCGGAAAGTATCGGTTCGGGGGTTTCGGTTTCCAGAACCATCATGGCGCCCTTGGCAGAGACGATCGCCGCCGGATCGCTCCGCCACGGCCCCCAGTTTCGACGTCTCCCTTGCAGCCAGACTTTCTCGGCGGCGTCCAGCTCACCTCGTCGTTCGTAGAGTATGCCGAGGATCGCGCAGGCTTCGCCGTAGTGAGTCGGGTGTATCCCCTGAGGTGGTGTCTCAGGGTTCACGTGTTTGAGGAAGTACTGCAGGTCTTCAATCGCCTCTTGGTCTTGCGAGGGATCTTCTGCGTAAATCAACCGCGCTCGTTCGGTGAGCAGGGGCAACCTGTTGACCGGGATGAGTTCGCGTTTCTCACCGATCGCGCGAGACAGCAGTGCTCTGCCTTCGTCAAAGGTACCATCGAGAATATGGAGCCAGATGCGGTCGCGAATGATCGTGATCCAGTCGAGCGTGTCTGACTCGGGATCGTCCGCCATCTCTTCGATGAGTCGATCGAGGATGGGAGCGGCCGCTGCACTCTTTTCACTATGTGACAATTCCCAATCGTATCGGATCGCGTCAGTCTTTCGCCAATACGCGAGCCGTCGCCATCGTGGGTTGTTACTGAGCAGTTCGATGACGCCGTCGAGTTCTTCGATGTCACCTTGGTTGCCGAACAGGACTCGCGTGCGTTTGCCGGGACGGATCAACTCCTGGGTAAAGGACTGACGCTCGACCTCGGGGATGAGGGACTGCACGTCTTCGAGATCGTAATTGACTCGCAGTCGGGTCAGCACCCAATCGGCTCGGGAACGTTCATCGGGAAGACGCATGTAGTGCAAAAAGAGTTTGACGCCCGCGTAGAGATACCACTGACGTACGTTTTTGTTTTCGACGCCTTCCGGGGCAAAGTCATTTACGATTCGCCTGAGCACGGCCGGGTACTCGTCGGGGTCTAAGAACTCGAGCGTGAGAGCGGACTTGGCAAGGGCCTCGACATTGTCGGGAAGTTGTTCGTAGAAACGTCGGGCGGCAACGAAATCACCTTCGGCAAAGGCGCGGTCGCCCAGTTCGATCGGGTCAGCCGCGAGAGATGAGCGATTTGCGGCCGGTTCGGACTCGCTGCGGGTTTCGACGAAGCGGTTGACACTCGCTCGGTCACGTTGAGCCTCCACAGAAACTTCGACGACGCCCATGTCGATCGGGCAGATCAACCCGATGCGTCCCGGCCGATCCGGCGGGATCGGAAAGAGATCCTCGAATCGAATCTGTTGGTCGTCGATTTGAAACGTCAGCAGCGTTCCACGTTCACGGCGGGCGGTCAATTTCGGAAGACTGTCGCCGCCTTCGGAAGACAGAGATAGTTTGATCGGCTGCACCCGCAGGATGTCTTCGTTGCGAATAATAAACGCCATCAAACTGTCCCGGCGATTGGCTTCCGCGATGCTCGGTCGGGAGTCGTTGTCGTAAATGGGGTGGTAGCTCTGATCGGCGATCAGAAACCGGTAACCCGAATTTTCATAAACCGAGTCGGGCGATTCGGACAACACGATTCCCACGCTGCGGGCGAGAGCGATGTCGCCTGCAAAACGAGTGGAAACTTGAACGTTGCCCGGAGGAGTGTCCAGGATAGACACGAACTCGTGGTCGTTTGGGTGTTGAGTGCGGGTCGGGATCCCGTGCTGAGTGGCAAAACGTTCGTCGTTGAATTCCGGCAAAGGAATCGAGTACCACTGCGCGATGCGGTCCTTTGCGAGGCGGCTCAAACGATCCACTTCGTCTTGGAACCCAGAGAGGTCTGGATACGGAAACTCATTTCCGAGCCGATCGACTTCGTGAACCAATTTGGCGTGGAGGTCGCGATTCATGCGTTGACGCCCCAACTGTTCGATCGCTGCGGTCCAGTTCCCGAGCAGTGACATCCGACGGTTGGTGTCTTGGAAGTCGGGCGTTTCTTTTCTGCGGAGCGTTTCAATCTGGTCGATCGTGTTCCGGCTCGAGTCAACGAGCGTTGTCGGCGGCGTGATCGAGGCGACTGCGAGATTGGCATCGCGTTGACGTTGTGCCTCAGCATGAATCGCGGTATCGAATTGCTGTTCGAGTTGGCTGATTCGGAGATAACGCCGAGTTCGATCGAGCGTCGATTGGGTCACGATGTAAAAGGCCGTGGACAACAAAGTCAGCATCATCAACGAGATTCCTGCGGTTGCTGTGATGCCGCGGTGTTTCCTCATCCAACGCCCGGCGCGATCAGCGATCGTTTCGGGAACCACACTCACCTGTTCGTCAGATAGCTCGTTTTCGATGTCTTTGGCGAGCAGTCGCGCCGACGCGTACCGTCTGTCGGGATCGACAGCCATCGCGGTGAGGCAGATGGCGTTGAGCGATTTGCGGGTCGCGGGACGTACTTCGATCGGCGGTGGGATGTCTCCTTGTTTGATTCGGTTGAACAACTGCGACAGGGATAGCCGCTCGCCGGTCGCTAGCGGGGCTGAACCGGTGAGAATGTGATACAGCGTTGTGCCGAGGCAGTAGATGTCAGTGCGAGGTCCGATACGACCGACATCTCCGGAGGCTTGCTCAGGGGCCATGTAATTTGGCGTTCCCACAGCGCGTCCGTCGCGAGTTTTTCCCTGCCCGTGATCGTGTTCTGAATCGGCGAGGTATGCGGCGGATCCAACGTCCCGGTCGCTCGAGCGACTGCTGCCGGACTCAGGGACACCAATCTGTTTCGCGAGTCCCCAGTCCACGACCAACGTTTCGGCGTATTCGCCTAGCATCACGTTGGCGGGTTTGAGATCGCGGTGGATGTATCCGCGCGAGTGTGCGTAGTCGATCGTGTTGCAGACGCTGATCAAACGATTCAGCAGTTCGCGCAGTCGGCGGTCGAAGGTTGAGGCATCGGGTGATTGATGCAATTCCGTGATCGCGTCGTCCATCGCGGTGCCCGAGATGAAACGCATCGCGTAGTAGGGGCGGCCATCGTGATGCCTTCCCAACGCATAGACCGGAACGATGCCGGGGTGCTCCAAACGACCGGTCACCTCGGCTTCGAATACGAATCGAGCTTGGCTTTCGGGAACGTCGGCGTAGCGGTCTTGGATTTCTTTCACCGCGACCTGGCGTTTTAATTCGGTGTCTTGCGCCACCGACACCTGTCCCAATCCTCCTTTAGCGTGCGGGCGCAATACGCGAAATCGCATCGGTGACGGGATTGATCGATTAGGCGTCGCCGAAGTGTTGCCGGGTGCAGGGACATCGCCATGCGTGTCGAGCGACTGATCTACTCGTGTGCTGTATTCGGATTGCAGCCCCCGCGGTGTTGCCCCATTGTCGACTTGATCGGGAACTCGCGTGGAGAACGCATCGGATTCCGCCGGTGTGTTCGGCGAGGTTTCTTCGGGCACTCGCGTGGAAAACGATTGGACTTCTGAGTCATCGGGTTTCATGAGCGATCAGATCAGCCGGTGGAGTAATGCTCGAAGACGCGTGAGTCGACCGAATGGAATTCTGTGTGCCGCAGGCGGCTATGTCAAATTTTGCGTATCGATCGCGTTGTTCGAGTCCGCGGTCGGCGATTGTCTGCGGATCACGAGCGGTATGTGCGAATGAATGTCGTCGCGATGACCGGATCCTGCGGAGTCGAAATTCGATGTCCGGAATCGCCTTCAAATTGCCATTTTAGTGTCGTTCAATGACAGACAACATGTTTGATTGCGCTGAAGTGTTTGAGAACAGATTCTTCCGTATTGAGACTCTTTTCTAGATATTGCTACATGATTTCTTCCTTGAGGGAGCAGGCAGATGCCGAGGCGGTTCGGGCGATCGTGAGCGTTTACTCCGCTGGTCAAAAAAGACTCAGCACTGAGATTACCGGCAGCATCGAGGTCGGGCGGCAACGCCGAAACGAACCGTCGCCGTTCTGCGTCGATGAGCAGCAACCGATGCTTCGATTGATTGTCGCTGACCGTCTTGAGACGCAAATTTCCCGATCGCATCTACGAATCACTCCCCAGGACGATGGAGAGATTGTGATTCAAAACACCAGTCGGAACTGTCGAATCACGATCGAACCGGGTCGCGAATTGATGCCGGGAAAGACGTGCTATGTGCGGGGTCGCGTGCGATTGCACCTGCATTTTGTGACGATTGTGGTGGAGTTGCCCAAGGTGACCGATCGCATGATTTCGCTCGGAACGCCTCGGCCGCTCGTTGGCACCGTTTTCCAATCGATGGAGATGGGGACTGGGAATGACGCGGGTGTTGAAGCAAAAGAGGAGGCGAACGGCGGCGAGGGAACCGGCTCATATTCACATGACGATGAGGCGGCTCTCGGCGGCATCGAGCGAAATGCCCTGGTCGACACCCTTGGTTCGAGCTTCGATGCCGAGCAAGGTGAGCAGTTGATGCTATGGCTAAGAACGATCGCCAATTTGTTCTATTCCGCGACGACAAACGAACGTTTTCTCGAGGATGCGTTGACCGCGATGGACCGTATCATCGGATTCGAAGCTGCGATCGCTTTTGCGGGTGATCCGACGAATTGGAAGACGTTGTGCTGCATCGTTCGCGGTGATCTGGTCTCTCCGGTGAAGAGATTGGCAGACATCTTCGATGCGACGATTGCTGACGAGGCGATGCAAGAGATGGACCGGATCCTCGGACGCGTTGTTGAGTGGAGGCAGGCGGTTTTGTACCACGCCAAGACGGACAAGGAGGGTTCGCCTTCGTATGCGATTGTCGCTGCCCCCGTCATGGACTCACCAGGGGAAGTTGCCGGAATGCTGGTTGGATTTCGGCGCCGAGCACCCACCCCGGTTGCTCGCGAAGAACTGATCACGCGGCTCGAGGCGAGTCTCGTCGAGCTCATCGCGAGCGGAATCCGCGTGGAACTTATCCGTCGCCAAACAGATTGATCGCGTCGCCCACGTGTGCGGATGCTTGATAGGCGAGCAAGGCGTTGAGCAGTTCGATTGCCATTCGAGATTCCAGCGTGACGCCGGCGCGAACGCCGACGCACGGGTCATGGCGACCTTTGGCGAGTTCAAACTCGATGTCGCGTAGGTTCTTCGTAACGGAATGTTGTGGCAGGTTGATCGTCGACGTGGGTTTGAAACCGACGCGTGCCACAAGTGGGCTTCCGGTTGTGATCCCACCGATCAAGCCGCCGTGCGTGTTGGATTGGTATCCGTCATGACGAATCGGATCGTTGTTGGCACTACCGGTTCGTTCGATCACATCGACACCCGATCCGATCTCGCACTACTGAACCGCGTTGAGTCCTCCGAGGGCTCCCATCAAACGAACTTTGAGACTTTGGTAGAGCGGGTTGCCGAGTAGTGGGGGCACACCGACGGCAACGACTTCAACCGCGGCACCGAGGGAGTCACCCCGTTTGCGAGTTTCCTTGATCGCTTCACCGGCGGCCGAAGCAAACTCGGTATCGACCGATGGAATTTCAGCGGAATCGAGTGTTGAGACGATTTCGTCCGCGTTTTCGAGCGACAGATGATCCGCCAGCGTTTGGGATGCACGCAGCGTTCCCACTTGGCTGATCGACGAAAGGATACGAACTCCGAAGAGTTGTTGCAGGATGATTCGCGCGACGCTGCCGCCGATCACGTCGCTGATCGTGCTCCGGTAACTCGATCGTCCACCGCCACGGATATCCACAAAGCCTTGAGACTGATGGTATTTGACGAGGTCGGTGTGCCCCGGGCGAACTTCGCCATTGGGACCTGCAAATTGGGTGTAGTCGCCCGACTTTTTGCTGGTCGACAGAACGATGGCTGCGATCGGTTCACCGGTGGTGAAGCCGTCTTCATAGCCTTCGGTTTCGAAGGAGGCGCCATCGACATCGACGGACAGTTTGGATCCGCCGAGCAGCACATCGACATCGTCACGGTACAGCCCCGACAGGAAAACGACTTTGTCTTTTTCGTTGCGGGGCGTTCCATGTTTGTTCCCACCGGGCCGACGACGATCCAGGTACGGTTGCACGTCGGCGCGGCGGATGCGATGACCGGGCGGGCAACCGTGAATGATCGTTGTGACGGCGGGGCCGTGTGATTCACCGGCACCGGCGACGGCGTAGTGGGGGCCGCCTAGGACTTCCATTGCAGCCCGGCCCCGGCGAGACGAGAGGCGGTTTCTGCCATCAATGCATCTTCGGCGGCTTCGTCCTCGGCCATGTACGTGACGCTGAAACGCAAGAATGAGCCGGCGTCATCCCAAGGCACGGTGACGATTCCGAACTGTTCGATAAGGAATCGCGTGGCGTCTTCGGCCGCGGCGAAAGTTTCACCCGATGCGGAATGAGTCGGCGATTTCGTGTAAAGGAAATAAGTTCCGCCGGGCACTTCGGCTTCGAAGCCTGCGTCCTTGAGGACTTTGACGAGTTTCTCCATCCGGCGACGGTACTTGGCACGAATCCGTTCGGGGATCGAGTCATCGTCGAGTGCCGCCGCAGCGGCTTTTTGCGTGGCGATAAATTGACCACTGTCACTATTGTCTTTGACGTCGGCAAAAGCTTGAACGATGAGCGGATGTCCGGCGACGAATCCCATACGCCATCCGATCATGTCGTAGCCTTTGCTCATTGAGTGGACTTCCACACCGACGTCGAGGGCGCCCGGAATTTCGAGGAAGCTCTTCGGCTTGCCGTCGAAGGTCAACATGATGTGGGCGGCGTCGTTGACGACCACGAACTCTTTTTCTTTGGCGAGTTTGACAACCTTTTCGAAGAATTCGGGCGGCGCGGTGCCACCGGTGGGCGAGTTGGGATAGTTGAGCACCATCAACTTGGTGCGGCGATAGATGTCGTCAGGAATCGCATCGAGATCGGGCAGAAAATTGTTTTCCGCGAGCAACGGCAGCTTATAAACGTCGCCGCCGTAGTAACGCGTGTGGGTTCCCGCCACGGGATAACCCGGAACGGTCATCATCGTGATGTCGCCGGGATTGATGAAACAGGCCGGCAACATCGCGTAGGCCGGCTTGCTGCCGATGCAGTGATTGATCTGAGTTGCCGCATCGAGTTCAACCCCGAAATGACGCTTCATGAAGCGTGCAGCGGCTTCCTTGTATTCCGCGACTCCGTTGTCGGCGTAACCGCGATTTTCAACGAGGTTGATTTCTCGTTGCATGGTGTCGCGAATGCTCTGGTCGGCCATCGAGTCGTTTTCGCCGATACCGAAATCAAGCAGTTGGCGATCGGGATGGTCGGCGAGAGCTTTACGCTTGGCCCGTTTGATCTTCTCGAATTTGTAGATTTCGGTTCCCTTGCCGTAGTTGGCTCCACCGATGCGTTCGGCAAACAGGGATTGGAAATAAGGGTCGGTGGACTCTGTTTGGGATTCGGCAGGCGCGGTCGACATGAGCGATTGGGGCGACAGGGTTGCGAAAAGTGAGGGACTGGGGATGCGGGGCACTCCACAGAATGCCGCCGTTTTGCCCCCATGTTGTAGTCGGGGACCCCAAATTCGTCGAGGGTGACACCACCGGCGACGGGTATGCGAAAGCCGCCCCCAATCGGCCTGTATGGCAGCCTGCATTGGCCGAAAAAGGGATTCGCTGAAGCGAAACGTGAGCCCCAAACGTCGCCGATGACGCGCGTTTGACTCAATTCACCGGATTGAGATTTCCGGCGGAATTGCCGGGCGGAGCGGGAACCCGGGGGAGGCTGATTTCGAATTGGCATCCCGTGCCGTGCTGGCTGCTGACCGAAATCTGGCCGCGGTGAAGTTCCAGGATGCTGCGGCAGATCGACAGTCCCAGACCGCTGCCGCCGGATTCGCTGCGGTTGCGATCGGCTTCGATTCGGTAAAAGCGATCGAAGATTTTGTCGAGGTGTTCCGCCGCGATCCCGGGCCCATGATCGACGAGACGTAGTTTCGCTCGAGTTGTCGTGGCGTTCACGAAAATCTCGATTGGACTGCCAACCGAACTGTGGTTGATCGCGTTTTGCAGGAGGTTGGTGATCACTTGAGTGAGTTGAATCTTATCACCACGAACAAAAACCGATTGCTCGAATTGGGTTTCGACCGTGATCTGTTTGGGTTTCGCGAGCGGTAGCAATTCTTCAATGCTGTTGGTTGCAAGCTTGCCAAGCTCAACCGTGCTCCACCGCGGCGAAGGGTTGGCATCGAGTCGTGCCAGGACCAACAGTGACTCGACGAGATCGGTCATTCGTTTGGTCGCTCGTTGGCAGACCACGAGGGTCTCTCGGTATTCATCTTCGCTGCGCGGTTTGGACAACGCGAGTTGTTGATGCATACTGATCACCGACAAAGGCGTTCGCAGTTCGTGTGACGCGTCGGAGGTGAACTGCGACTGTCGTTGGAACGCCGACTCGAGACGATCGAATGCACGGTTGAGCGTATCAGCGAGACCGGCGAACTCTCGGTCCATCGAATCGGTGTTGATCCGGTCGGACAGTTCGCTCGCCGAGATGGTTTCCGCGACGGAAGCGATTTGGTTGATCGGCGCGACGGCGCGACCGGAAACGATCCATCCTCCGATCAGTCCGACAAACAATAGCAACACACCGACGGCGGTTAGAGTCCAGGCGAGTTCGTGAAGGTCACGGTAGTCCGTCCCGATGAAACGCCCCGCCAGGATGGTCGTACCGGCAGGACCTTGAGCATAGGCTTCTCGCCATTCGCCCATCCGGCGCAGCAGAACGTAGGTGGCCGATCGCTGCGGCGGATAGATCGCTCCTGGTGGTGTTCGTTCGAATCTTTGCGTGGACGTCTTGACCGTCTTTCCGGTTGAATCCGAAATGACGAAGTACGGCATTTCGAAACGGTTGCGGACCCGGCGGTAAACGAACGTGTCGGGAACGCTCAGATTCTGCCAAGTCGCGTTGGCTCTCGAACCGTCGGCGTCCGCAATCGCCCCCGGTGAGGTCAACGCGGCGAATTCATCATTGGGGATTGTTGCGAGTTGCGAGGTGAGGACTTCGACAGCGGCGGCGAGTTCCCGATCGGTTTCTCGCATCCTCCACGAACTCTGTTGCCAGTAGGTCAGCCCAGCGAATCCGAACACGACCAGCGACAGGATCGCCGCGTGCCAGATTTGGATACGCAAACGAAGTGATCTAATTGCCAACGAAATAGCCTTCGCCACGTCGTGTTTTTACGAAGTCCTTGCCGAGTTTCGATCGAATCCGTGATATGTAAACGTCGACTAAATTGGACATCGAGTCATGATTGTCGTCGAAAAGATGATCGTAGATAAACGTTCGTGTCACCAAGCCACCACGTTTCATGGCCAGCAATTCCACCAACGCGTACTCGCGAGCGGTCAGTTCAATCGGGACGCCATCCTTACTCACCACGCGAGCGTTGGTGTCGATGGCCAAGTCACCCATTCGAATAACGGGATCGCGGACGTCATGGTGTCGGCGGATCATCGCTCGCACCCGCGCGAGCAATTCGGCGAGATCAAATGGTTTGACGAGGTAGTCGTCGGCGCCAAGGTCGAGCCCTTCCACACGGTCGTCGATCGTGTCGCACGCGGTCAGGAAAAGGACAGGCGTCGAGCGAGTGTGACGTAGCTGCCTAAGTATTTCCCGTCCGTTGAGATGAGGCAGCATGATGTCCAGGATGATCGCGTCGTAAGAACCAGCCTTCGCCAATGCGAGCGCGGAATTTCCCTCGTCGGCTTGATCCACCGCATAACCGGATTCTCGCAGCGTTTGGCTCAACCCGGCGAGTAAGTCGGCGTCGTCTTCGACTACTAGAATTCGCATAGAATCATAGACGAGTAAACCATGTTAAGTGACCGTGTTGCAGAACCGTTTTGCCGAACGCACACTACGGACGCGTGAGCCACCCCCCACGCCGGTTGGCGGCTGACCTTTGGAATCGGCTTTTATGGAGACTGTTCGTTTTCGACAATTGTAACCGATGTAATCTGCCCGTTGTTTTCCAGGTCTTCGCTGAATTCCAGTTCGCATTGCAATCGGACGTTGTCGAATCCTGCGACACGTATTTCGGGCGTCGACAGGTATCCTGCCCCGCCGTCATCGACGCGGATACTGACGAGTTGTTCTTTTTCGATCACCGGCGTGAGTTTTGCTTCGCGGTGTTGCCACAGTTCGCCGGACTCGGGCCGATAACGGTACCAATTACTCACCTCATCCAATCGGTCGTTCGTCACACCATGTGGTTCGAGTGCATTCATCAGGACCTCTTTGTTGGCTTGGGCCCGCTGGGCAGTAGGATGTCCTCCGCGAGCAGGCCGCACGTTAGAAAACGCATCCCGGAAAATTTCCTCGTCCACTCCGAGCGCTGCGGCGATGAGTTTGACCGGTCGTCCTCCGTCGCGAGGGTCGGTTTCGTATCCCGATTCAATGATGACTGTACCTTTCGATGGTGGGGTCATTGCGGTTTCTTCCTGGTTTGTCTGTTGCTCTTTGCAACGAATGTCTTTGGACGGGCATCCGCAGTTCGGTTTTCGGTGTTGACGCTCGCCGTGCATCCGACCACCGCGTGCATCCGAGCGGTCGAGTTGGTTCCATGCGATTGCAGTCGCGGAGCAACCGAGGAGGGCGATGCCGATTCCGATTAAGTAGCGTTTCATGTTTGGGGCTCGTTGTGATTAGGACGTCACGTTTGTGGTGACATGTGCGGTGAGACCAATCGTCGCATCGAATTGTTACGACGAGTTTGTCGCATAACGGACAATTTCACCTGATTCTGACATGCGAACCTTAAAGGAACGTGAACACGGCGACGTTTGAAAAAAAATTATTTCGGGATGGGAACGGATGCGTGCCGTCCAATTCCTTCCTGGTTGGTTTGGTGCGGTTTATAGTGCGTGCGTTGAATGTTTGGGTTGATCGAATTGAATTCGAAAGGGTTGAGATGAAGTTTCTCTATGCAGTATCGATCGCGTTCGCGTTGGGAAGTTCGACCACGCTCGCAGCCGATTGGGATGCGGTTGCGATTCCGGTTCAACCCGCCCAGGGGCTCGAATGGAAGTTGCAGTCCGTTTCGGATGACTTCGGTTACGATGCCCAGCCGACCAACAAACCGCAGGCGTTTAACGAACGATGGCGTGACTCTTTTATCAACCGTTGGTTGGGACCGGGACTGACCGAATTCAATTCGGGGCATTCCTACGTGACCAACGGTCATTTGGGCATTCATGCCAGCCGGAAGGCGGGGACAAAGAAAGTCTACGCCGGTGCGATCTCTTCCCGAGAGACGTTTCGCTATCCCCTTTTCGTTGAGGCGAAGGTCAAAATCAGTGGGCTCGTGATGGCCTCAAACGTATGGATGCTGAGCCCTGACTCCACTCAAGAAATTGACATCATCGAGGCCTACGGCAGCCAGCGGGAGTCGCAGTCATGGACGGCGCAGCGGTTGCATCTGAGCCATCACGTTTTCATTCGCCGACCGTTCCAAGATTACCAGCCGACCGATGAGGGTTCGTGGTACTTTGACGGGACCAATTGGCGAACGGGCTTTCACCGAGTCGGCGTGTACTGGCGCGACCCATTGCATCTGGAGTACTACGTCGACGGGAAGAAAGTGCGTGAGGTCTCGGGGCCGGATGTGATCGATCCCAAGGGATACACCTCGGGTGAAGGGCTAAGCAAACCGATGCACATCATCATCAACACCGAAGATCAAGACTGGCGTTCAGACGAAGGAATCACACCGACCGATGAAGAGTTGGCGGATACCAACAAGAGCATCATGTGGGTGGATTGGATCCGCGTTTACCAGGCAGTTGAATCGGTTGCGAAGGATTGACGCCGGTCGTTGGCGAACCATCGCGACTACTCCCCCTGGAAATCGCCCCAAGGCTTAGCTGCAACGATTGTGGTGACCGATGTCGCCACGTGTTTACTTGAGTCCGGCGCCGGTGGGGCGTCGGCCGAGTGCACCTCGCACGCCGAGTTGACGTGGGTCGCGTGCAATCTTGTCGGTGAAGACACGCACGTCGTCGAGGATTGGGCGGACACGAGCCGTTGCGGCTTCGATGTTTTCGACCGTTCGACGAATTTCGTAGTACAGCTCGTCGTCTTCGAGGAGTCGTTTGAGCGTTCCGTCGGACGAGTTGAGCGTTTGGCCGAAGGTGTCGATTTGGAGCAACGCGTTGTCGACGTTGGCGAGGCTACGCAGGACTTGTTCAACGAGTTCTTCGCTGCGACGTCCGATCGGTTCGGTAATCGCCTCGACGTTTTTCGCTGTTGCCTGGAAGCTTTCGAGTGTGTCGCCGGCGGTCGTTTTCAGTTCGTTGAGAGCTTGCTCGGCAACCGATCCGACTTGTTCGAATTGTTTGCCGACGTCGGCAAAGCTGTCGAAGGTCTTCTCGGTCGTTTTCAACGTCTCGGTTGCTTGATCGAGTACGCCCGGGAAACGTCCGATCGAATCCGACAGACCGCGGCGGATCTGTTCATCGCCGAGGATTTCACGTGCGTCGCGAATGGCGCCTTGCAGTTCCTCGAGCGTCGCGATGGCTTCGTTTTGTAGGTCGAGCAAAGTCGGCTGCGTGCCGGGTGCGCGTTGTGGTGATACGGGAGGCGTGAGTCCCTGTTGCAACGCGTTGGGTGGCTGTGTTCCTGGTGGCAGTACCTGCGAGCCTGGAGGTGCAAACTGGTTTTGATTGGGCGACGGGGCCGCGAACGCAACCGTTTGGATCGCGTATTCGGAGCCACCTTGCGGTGACGACTGCGCGACGAGACGAACAGGGCGTGCCCAAGACGGGCTCGGCATCATCTTGTTGGACGTCGAGACGGCGTACGAGGAAGCTGAGAAACCTGGCCCCGTTGACGACTGAAGGGGCACACCGGCAGGAAACGAGTTCGTCGGAGGCGTTGGAACCGGATCAATGCCGATCACGCCGCGTACGTCACGAACGAGAGTTTGAATGCTCTGCCCGATGTCTTGAACGGCATCTCCGGCGCCCCGGATACTACGGAAGGTCGACCGCATTTCGTCTTCCATGCCGAAGAGCAGCGAGAACGGGTCTTCGAGTTTCTGACCGTATGCGAAGTACTCGTCGTTGGAGTACGTCCGCTCGATGAGGTCTTGGTCCTGGCCGAGCAGTTTTTGGAGTTCACGTGGTTCGGCTTTGCGAAATTCCAGTTTGGAGTCACCGGTGATCAAAGACCCGATCCCGATTTGTGGGATGTATTGGTGGGTCATTTTATGTTCGGCGTCCATTGCGAGCGTCAGCAGCACGCCGCCTTCGGGGCGCAATTGAATGTCCGACACGCGGCCAATCTTGACGCCATCGCGCAGCACCGGTGAGTTCGTGTTGATGCCCTCGGCTGAATCGAAATACACCGTTAGTGTATATTCCCGGTTCAGGATGGCAGGGAACGCACCGAACAGGAACGTCAGGATCACCCCGATCCCGATCGCGGCGATAACCAACACGCCGACGCCAAATCGCAGTTTGTTTTCGTCCATTGAATTACGCCGTTGCTCGAGACATTTCGCGAATGCGATCGCCAGCTTCTCCACGCACAAATTGACGGACCCGTCGGTCGTCGGCGTTTTCGAGTTGGCTGGGCGGTCCGTCGAATAAGATTTGTGATTGACCCTGGTCGAGCATCCGACGAGGGTAAAACATCATCACGCGGTCGGCGACCTTGCGTGCGGTGTGCATATCGTGCGTCACCACAACACTGGTGACCGGATAAAGTCGCCGCGTGTTGAGGATCAGTTCGTTAATCACGTCGCTCATGATCGGATCGAGTCCCGTGGTGGGTTCGTCGTACACGATCAGTTCAGGTTTCAGTACGAGAGCGCGGGCGAGGCCGACGCGTTTCTGCATCCCGCCGGAGATTTCGGCAGGAAATTTACGGGCGACGTCTTCGGGCAGGCCCACTTCGACGAGGTGATTTCGCACGCGTTCGCGGACCTCGTCCTCTTCGGTCGATGGTTCGTTTTGCCGGATAGGAAACGCCACGTTGTCGAAGATGTTCATGCTGTCAAACAACGCTGCGTTTTGAAAGACAAAGCCGAACCGGCGTCTTACTTGCGCGAGCTGCGCGGGTGTGAGTTGATTCAGATCGGTGCCGTCAAAGAGAACCGTTCCCGTTGTCGGAGTTAACAAAGCCACCAACGTTTTCATGAAGACCGTTTTGCCACATCCGCTTTCGCCGATAACGGCAACGGTCTGCCCACGCGTGATCGAACGGGTGATCCCCGAAAGGATGCAGTTGCCATCGAAGTCAATCGATAGGTTGTTGACTTCGATCAACGGCGCGCTCTCGGGTGCCGTGTCAGGCTCCGGAGGATCGTTTGTTGTTTCGGTTTCTGGTTCGTAGTCGTTCAAAACAGCATCGTTCCTTCCGGATAGATCATGAAGTAGATCGAATCCAAAACGATGTTCAAAAACAAATCAATCGCGAGGATCAACACGAACGAGTAAACGAATGCGGCCGTCGCCGCCTTGCCGACTCCCTCGGCGCCCGGTTGGCAGTTGAACCCGCGGTAGCAGCTCACCACCGCGATGATTCCGCCGAAGAAAAAGCTCTTAAAGATGCCGCTGAAGAGATCAAACCCGACCACCCCTTCGCGTGAATGGTGCAGGTACGCGGCGCGATCGATGCCGAGAACAATCACGCTGTAGAAATAGCCGCCGACGATTCCCATGAAGTCCGCCATCACGGTTAGTGCGGGGATCAACAACAGGCATGCTAGAAACCGAGGCACCACGAGGTAGTGGATCGGGTCGGCACCCATCGTCGTCAATGCATCGATCTGTTCGGTGACGCGCATCGTTCCGAGTACCGCAGCCATCGCACCGCCGACGCGTCCGGCGAGCATGGTGGCGGCGAGGACGGGGCCGAGTTCACGGACTAACGATGTGTTGATGACCACACCGAGCCGGCTTTCCAGACCGATGGCTTGGAATTGGTAGTAGCTTTGCACGGCGAGCACCATGCCGATGAAGGTGCCCGTCAACGCGACGACGGGCAGGCTGAGCACACCGACCTGATAGAAGTTGACCATCATGGTGCCACGTCGGGGCAACCGCGTGAACATCCAACCGAACATCTGGTACGCGAAGTAGGCGATGTCGCCTACTGACGAGATGCCTTCGACGATCGCTGTCCCCCACTGCATGATCCAGGCGTGCAGCGGTTGGGGCAAACGCGACCGCCCGGCATCCACTGCTCCGGAGGAGGGGCGTCGATCGATAGAAGTCGAGTCGCTCGACATCAAAAGAAAACTCGCCGTAAAAATCCCAGAAATGCTTCACTATCGCGTCGCGGCGTCGCATCGTTGGTAACGAAGCGCAGCGGTAGTGCACCTGTCGATTTTATCGGCGAGATAAGGGATGCGGGTTAGTCAAAATTTGACGAACCCGCTGCATTGATTCGGATTCAGGCGTGCTCAATCCGTTTTGCGGTTGAAGAAACCTTTCTTGGGGTCGCGTTTGGACATCCCGGCACGATCCATCAGCGAGCTCTTCATGACTTCATCGATGTAGTCGTCGTCAGCCGGAGGCGGCCCGTAGGCACCGAGCAACTGTGGATCGTACTCGAGCACGTATTGGTGACGAGCGATGGCGACTTTGCAGTTGGGGTCGGCCCGTTTTCGCATGATCGGACGACCGTCGACTTTGGTGCCGTTGCGACTGTTCAGATCGCGAATAAACCAGTATCCGTGCTCCAACGTCATTTTGCAGTGCTGGCTAGACACGTTGGGGAAGTCCAGGCAGATATCGCAGTGACGGCGTCGACCGATGAGCAGTTTGTCTTTGATGAGCGGAATCGGATCTCCACCGCCTGTCGGCGTTAACTGACCAAAAGCACCGGCGAATTCGACTTCGTCTTCGAGACTCATGAATGTTCGTGCCCGCAACGTTTATGAGAAAAGTGTGTGAAACTGAGCTATCCCCCCGATTATAGGTCGAGGTGGCAGTTTCTCCAGGGACCATTCTCCAGAACGCTTCCGAAAACCTCGATCGTGTTGAAGATCGAGGCAAATGCCTGGTGGATCTCGGGTTCAGCGATCAGGGCTTAGTCGCGGTCGATAATGCGTCGCAGGCGGGCGGCGACGTGTGCGTCGCGTTCGTAGTTGAGACGTTGGCGCAGTTTTTCGAGGATCGCAGGGTTGTTTGTCGTGGCCAGCGTCGAGGCGACGTGCAAACGGACACGGCGGTCAGGGTCATCGAGCAACATCGATAACCACGGCCCCGAGTCCAATTGGCTGGAGTGCACGAGTGTGTCGATCAACCGAATCCGGTCTTGCGGGCTGGCCAACGCGATCGCGGAGGCCATTTCGAGCTGTGCGTCCGAAAAACCACGCTGGACCAATTCCGCATGTGCTTGGCCGGCGAGGAGTTTATCGGGATTGGCGAGATGGCGAATCACGGTCTCATCGGACAAAACCGCCATCGGGGAGTCCGCTAAGTGCGTCGTCATTTTGATCGGTTGGTTGACCGGAGGCCGGGCCGCAACGACTTGGGAGCCGGAACGAATCACGCGTGGTTCGACCGTGGTTAGCGGAACGGTGACGCCTTCGGGGACAGGCTTCAATTTTGCGTCGTCACCGGGGCCGTGTTCAGGTTGGTTCAGTTTGGAACCGGAACGTACGATCGACGCGTTTGCGGAACGGTTCGTTTGCTGGCTCGGAGGCGGCCAGTCGGTCCATCCGGATTGGCGGTCAGTGGCGGAAATCGCGGTTGTCGATGTTTCGCCTTGCGAGTGCTGGGGATCGATTTTCAGGCCGGACCGGGCGATGGTCGCGTTGGGCGATGAAGGCGGCGTCAAGACGGCCATCAAGCGGTTCGCACCGGCGAGCAGGCTCTGCACGTTTTCTGGTGTCTGTCCCCCTTCGGCGGGCGAGCCGGAATACTCGAGAATCGTTTGCCGCACCAACTCTCGGGCGCGGGCATACTGTCTCGTTGAACCACCGGACGACGCGTTGACTCGTTCACGGTAGGTGGACGCGATCGCTTTGAGTAGTCGTGAATGGACCGCTCGTGCGGATTCCGGTTCGAGGGTGATCCAATCGTTTTGCATTTGCTGCAGCAGCGAGAACGCCGACTCGGATACCGCGTCGTCGTCCGCGATCAGTTTCTCGACGAGTGGTTCGACGGCGTCGGGGCCAAAGCTAGCAATTTGGACCAACCGATTTTGTTTGCCGGTGGCATCGAGTTCGTCGAAACCGGCAACTAAACGTGAAAGCAAGAACTGCTTTCCAAAGAACACTCCACCGAGCAACACAACCGTCAGGGCGATGATGGCGAGCATCGTTTTAACCGCACGCAGCAAACGTGATTTTGCTGACGGGGTGCTCGACTCGAGTACCAACGCAAACGGGTTGGGGCCGTCATCTTCCCATGCAACGTCCGCACGCTTCCTGGCGGAGCGAGTGGATGAGGTCGGTGCATCGGAATCAAAAGGCAGCGTCATGGCGGCGATTGTGCCGTCCACCGTGAAACCAAGACAAGATCAATTCGATTTCAATTTTGCAACCAAATCACTGATTTGTTGGGCGGAGATCTCATGAGTTCGATCGGCGACGGATTTCCGCACGGTTTCACGCATCCGCAAACGCTCGCCGGGCGACCGTGACATGAAACTCTCGATCGCTGTTTGCAGCGAGTTGACGTTGCCGGGAGCGTAGATGTAACCGTTGATATCCGTCTGCACCAACGTGACGACCGCCTGAGCACGATCGTTGCCGATGACAACGAGGCCCGAATGCATGGCTTCATCGACAACCAATCCCCATTCATCGCCGCGGGTGGGAAAGAACATCATCTCATGTTCGCGATATGCGTCGCGAATCTCTTCGGAGTTAACGTTGCCGCGAAAGTCGACGGTCAGATTCGTGGGCAACTGAGTTTCACGCAAGACCGGCATCAGCGGCCCGTCACCGAGCAGGGTCCAGTGAAATACGACGTTCGGCATCCGTTTTGCCACTTCGATCAATTCACCGAGTCCTTCGCGGACACCTTTGCGGTCGATCAATTGCCCCACTGTAATCAGACGCAGCGAAGAACGGTTTTCGCCTGCGGGCGACTGCAGCGCTCCGGCGTAAACTTTGGTCGGATCGGCCGCGTAGATCCATGGATACAACTCCTTCTCGGGCACGCCTAGCTCAACGAGCCAATCACGACACTCGGGACCGTGATAGGTGACCGCGTCTGCAAATCGCAACAGCCATCGACGCTGGGTTCGGCGCAGGAAACCAGAACGGCTCGCTTCGATCCACGGAGACGTGCTGATCGCGAGGACGAGTTGGCACCGCCGGCGTCGCAGGCCAAACCATCCCGTCGCAGACGCGTAGATCGCCGAGAGGATCGAACGCATTCCCAGTTCGCAGGAGACCACCACGTCCGGTTTGGCGCGGCGGAGTTGGCCGATGGTGTCCAAGGGGACATGAATATAATTCACGTCGCTGTAGCCGCCGGGGTGGTGGTCTGTCCTCGCGTGCGTCCATGTTCGCTGCACGCGGAGGTCCATTCCGCCGTCGTCGGCCGTCCAGGCTCGGTTGCCTTCCATCGCGACACTGACGAGCAGGATGAGGTGACGTGTTTTCTCGGACCATGACTGGCATACCGCGATCATGTTGGGGGCGAGAAAGTTCTGCAGGCACACGACCGTGGCATCGACCTTCTCGGCGGGGGCTGCATTCGCGGTTGCGGCTGCGTTCCCGAGCAATGTCACGTTTTGCGTCAGTTGAGAATCGCTCACGCGGCGTCTCCCGCAACTCCGGCAATCGAGCGATACTCAGAGGCAGGAAGACTGTTGGGATCGGTGACCAGCACCGGATAAACCGAACAAACAAAGAACGCGATCGTCAGCGGGCCGGGGAACGTTTCCAGGACTGCATCTTCGGCGAGCGAGGCGATCACGATGAAGGCGGCAAGGGATCGAATCAATAACGCATTCGAACTCGTGACGAGGTACACGTTCCAGGCCATGAGGCCAAACATGAAGACACCACCGATGATCCCCGCTGCGAGTGTTGCTTGCAGCACTGCGTTGTGAGTCGCCTGCGAATGGTCGATCATCAACGTAGGTGCTGCGTTGAATCCGTGGCCGATGATCGGCCGATTGCCGATCAGGCTCGCTGCTTTCGCCCAAATTTCGGAGCGGCCCGTGCCGCTGGTGATTTCTTCGGCATTTCCTGACTTCGAGAACTTCGTCAAGATTTTGTCGATGAATCGATCTTCGTCGCCTTGCATGTAGATGGTCGTCACGCCGCCGATTCCGAGCACGACGGCAAACGACATCGCCAAGATGCCGGCACGGCTGAAGATTACGTCCAAGTACAAAATCACGACGCCGATTGTTCCTGCGATCATCGCGGTACGGCTGAGTGTGAGATACGCGGCGAGCGTGAACATCCCAACGAGCACGCCGGTCGGCAATGCGGGCAGCACGTCGGTGCGGTAAAAATACAGCGTCAGGATCAGTCCGAGCATCATCGCTCGTCCAACCGCGTTGGGGTGAGCGGTGCCGCTGAGGCGTTTGACGATCAAGCCTTCTTCCCTCGAACTGACTGAGCCATTCGGGATCTTTCCAAGGACTGATGATCTTCACTTCAGGCATATGCATGTAGTAACCGAACTCAAAGCGGACCTGATCATTTCCCTTACCGGTAGCTCCATGGGAAACATAGACAGTTCCTTCCTTGCGGGCAATTTCAATCTGGCGTTTTGCGATGATCGGGCGGGCTAGGGAGGTTCCCAGCATGTAGGTA
>JBICHZ010000407.1:0-3862 GCA_043101355.1 Rhodopirellula sp. JB044 | reverse complement strand
CGACGAGCGTTCCGGCAAACAATCCGACCACCCACTGGATAAACCCGCGGGCGGTCGGTGCCTGGTTCGTCACGAACTTTTCACGTTTCATTCGGAACGTCGTACTGTTCACGCAAACGACTGAGTTCCTTTTTCAGCGTCGCGATTCGAGAGGCGTATTCGGGATTCGACGCGACGTTGTTCATCTCGCTCGGATCGTTCTTCAAATCGAATAACTCCCATTCCTCTTTGTTGGGAACGTTCCGACCGTAGTAGCGAATCAACTTCCACCGGCCATCGAACACTCCCTCATGCCGTCGCACGCTGTGGACCGCCGGGTATTCATAGTAGTGATAGTACAGCGAATCACGCCAATCCTCCGGCGTCTTGCCTTCGAGCAACGGTACCAAACTCTCTCCTTGCATTTCGTCCGGAATCGGCGCCCCGGCGAGATCGAGAAAGGTTTCGGCAAAGTCGATGTTCTGCACCAAGTCGGTATTCACCGAACCAGGTTTGATCTTGCCAGGCCAACGGGCGATCAGTGGAGTCCGGAACGATTCCTCATACATGAAACGCTTGTCAAACCAACCATGTTCCCCCATGTAGAAACCTTGGTCGGAGCTATACATCACGATCGTATTGTCGCTCAGCCCTTGTTCCTCGAGCGTATCGAGGATTTTTCCAACACTCTCATCAACCGACCAAGTGCAACGCAGGTAGTCTTTGAGATAGGTTTGATACTTCCATTTGATCAGATCGATGCCCGTCGGCTTGTTTTCCTCAAACCACTTTTGTCGCGAAGCATACTGCGGGTTGCCCTTGTAGCGACCGCCGAGCTTCAGATCGCTCTCGAGATTCATGTGACGATTGATTTCCATTTCTTGGCCGGACGCCGCCACGCCTCGCGTCGCATAATCGTCGAACAAATTGTCGGGCTCAGGAATCTCAACGTCCTCATACCGACTCATCTCTCGTTTTGCCGGTTGCCAATTTCGGTGCGGCGCCTTGTGATGCACCATCAACATGAACGGCTTTTCTTCGTCGCGTCCGTTCTTGAGCCAGTTGACCGCCCGCCGCGTGATTACGTCCGTCACATATTCGCCTTCGTACTTCGTCCGGCCTTCTTCCGTGATGAACTGCGGGTTGTAATAGTTGCCTTGTCCGGGCAGCACTTCCCAGTAGTCGAAACCCTGCATTTTGCCGCTCAGGTGGATCTTCCCGACCATGACCGTTTGGAACCCGTTGGCCTGTAAGATTTTCTGGAACTGTTGCTGGTCATGGTTAAACGGTCCGATGTTGTCGATCTTCCCATTCAAGTGGCTGTGCAGTCCGGTCAGCAACGTCGCCCGGCTCGGTGCACAGATTGAATTACCGACATAAGCGCGGTCGAAACGCATCCCCTCGGCAGCCAAACGGTCAATGTTCGGCGACGGATTGAGCGACTCCAGTCGCCCCCCATAGGCACCGATGGTTTGGTAAGAGTGGTCGTCAGAAAAAATCCAAACAATGTTTGGGCGATCGTCGGCCACGACCGTTCCGGGCGTCATTTGCATGACAACCGCAGCTAACAAAAAGATCCATTTCGACATGCTAATTTCTCACTAGTGTTCGTTCTTTGAGCCTGTTGTGCGCAACGCGTCGTGGTTGCGAGCGAGCATCCATAAGTCGAGCGGGCGTTGGTATCAAAAACGCCCACTGACGGTTGTGGACATGGAGGTTGTACCGCCTTCTCGCTTAACGAAAAAGCATTCTCCACGTCAGCAACATGCCATCATACTGTAACGAACAATCCGTCAAGCGTGCGATGATTCGCAAAAGCGATCGCCACGGCGTCGAGTAGCCCCGGGGTCAAGTAGCCACAGGGTCACGTCGCCGCGAACGGAAGGCAGCGACGAAAAAGCCAACATCAAAAGGGGGCCAAGCAATACAGCCTGAGTCTAATGGCCACGTCTACTGGCACGTCTACTGGCCGCCGAACGAGGCGTCGCGAAGCCCGTCACCATCGGTATGGTCAACGGGCGATTCCAAACCACCCGTCAGCAGCAATCCGTCAACCTTCGCAGCCGCGCTCGCCAATCGCCCTTTTGCGTCAATCAGTTTGATCGTGGCGTCGTAATAGGTGCGTCGGACCACCAAGACCTGCAGGAAATCGAGTTCGCCGGCGCGATAGGCGGTCTCGGAAAGCTCGAGGCTCTTTTCCGCCTGCGGGATGATCTCGTTGCGGTATTTCTGCACGGTCGTTAACGCACCGTCGTACTCTTGTGCGGTGCGTGCTAGACGCGACCGGATCGATTGCTCGATACGTTTGACTTCGTGCGTGGCGCGCACGTAGTCAGCGTAGGCCGCGGAAATGTTTCCCTGGTTTCGGTTTACGACGGGAACCGGGGCTGAGAGTTGAACGTTAATCATTCCGTTGTCGGTACCAACATCGTAGCCGGCTCCGAGTTGCCCAGTCACGTTGGGGACATGTTGTACGCGTTGACGCCGAAGCAACGCTTGTTTCTCGCAAACGATCGCCTGTGCGACGGACAACTCTGGGCTCTGTATCAGGATGGATGCGTAAACGTTTTGCCAGTCCCGCGGAGAACTCGACGGTGCTGCATCGCCCAGCAATTGAACGGGTACGACCGAATCCATTCCCGCGATCGCTGCAAGGTCCTGCCACGCCCCACGGTACCGGATCTCGGCCTGTTCGGCGGCCAATTGCACCTCACTGAGCAGAGTTTTCGCCTGCAATATTTCGATCAACGTTCCCTCTTCGGCGCGCTCGCGTTGTTCGGCTACTTGGACGCCTCGGTCGGCGACTTCGAGGAAGCGACGTGTCGCGTCAAGGGTGTGTTGGGCTGCGAGTGCTTCATAAAATCGAACTCGCACATCAGTCAAGATGCGGTGCCGCTGCGTTTCGCGTTCCAACGCCTGCGCCCGCGCGGTGTGTCCGAGCACCTCTTGGTTGAGCTGCAGTTTGTTGCCTCGAACGAACTCTTGCTCCACGAAAAAACCATGTTGGTCGGTATTTCGATCTGCCATTTGCTGACCAAAATAGCCGAGCGTCGGATTGGGACGCGTCCCCACCTGCTGTCGCAAACCGGCGGCTTTGCTCCGCGTCGCGTCGGCCGCAGCGAGAGATGGATGGTTGGCTAATGCGATTTGTTCCAGATCAGCCAATGTGTACGCGGAAGCGTTATCGATGTAGCCTACTGCAAACGCGGTGCTCGATCGCTGAACGTCTTCGGCTGCATTGCCTGTGAACGTTGCCGAGGGCAAAGGAAACGCTTGCAGTTGATCGCGAAACTCACTTTGGTCGACGTCAGCCACTTTGGTCGCTGCCTCTGCGTCGGATGCTGCCGCGTCGTCGCCCGCTGGGCTCAACGACATTGCCGACAACGAGTTCGATGTAACCACATAGTCAACGCGATCAATGGTTGGATGGCCGCCGGCGTCCGTGCCATTCTTGCTTTTTTGTGGCGTGTCCACCGACGGGACGTTGATGATCGGGACCGCCAATCGCCTGTCGGGCGATTTCAATAGCCCGTCATCCCTGTTTGGCGTCCCGGTGATCGAGGGTTGCGTGGGGCTTTGACGGGACGCCGTTTGAAACGGGGACGTGATCGGAGCACTCGTTTCGTGAATAGTGAAGCTGCTCTGTGGCGTCGGCTTGAAAGCTCGAAAATGCCCACACCCCGCGACGCTAACTACTGCGAGGAGACAAACGGTGGTTAGGAACAGCAATCTCTTCATGGGTTTTCAGGTTCGAATGAAGTTGATTCCGGGGCGACGTTGAACCATTCGGCGTCTGTCGTGCTCGCCCTCGCGGTGTCTGCCACCATGTCGCGGGAACGCATCCCGACCGAAAGCATGCTCTCGAATTATCGGCACGACCCGC
>JBICHZ010000406.1:0-8799 GCA_043101355.1 Rhodopirellula sp. JB044 | reverse complement strand
ACCTGTATTGTGAACTGGGACGACGCCCGCCAACGGCGATTGTCGCCCGGCCAACTCGTTCTTCCCTACGCCAATCAACCGGCGGGAAAGATGTTGTCCCAATCGCTCGCGCCGATGGGGCTGCAAACCCGAGTCGCCGACAAATCCCATTGGTGGGTCGGCACCGAAGCCACCTACGATCGCATGCCGTTGCTGGTCATCGGCGACGAACTCGGACCACGCCGCGAAGAAGTCATCGCCAGAATTCACGAAGCGGCCACGCGTGCGGATACGCTGATCCTGATCAAACACGACCCCGTATCCGATCGCTACCTCGGGCTCGTCCCCCGATTCCTCTATCGGCAATTGCCCGGAATCCTAAAGCCCTTCACGGCAGAACCAACCCCGTAGCCGTAGTCGCCAAGACTTCGGACAGGCTTCGGCCAGGACCCCTCTGAACTCTGGCGAGTCCAGCTACGGGTTTCCTACCTAAAACTTCCCGTTCTGTCGCCAATTACGACGTCGTCAATCGTTCGATTAACTTCTCCGGCGCATCATGCTGGTATGCAATGTCTTCAGAGGTTTTCTCCGCCAGGACTTTGACCTGGACCTCGCCACGTTCCCACTCGTTGCCTCCCGCAATCAGAGCGTACTGGAACCCGTGACCGTCGGCGTACTTGAGCTGGGCCTTCAACTTCCGCGGCTCCGGATAGACCTCCGTTCCGATCCCCGCCTTGCGAAGATTGGTCGCCAAGCGAAGGTAATCGTCGCGGTGATCCTTATCGAAGAACGGAATGAAAACCGGGCACGGTTTGCTGTTTGAAGACAATCGATCGAGCGTCTCGAGTGCGCTGAGCAAACGATCCAGCCCCAAGGATGCGCCGATCCCGGGGAGGTGCTGTTTCGTGTACAGCCCCGCCAAATTGTCATACCGGCCGCCGCTGCAAATGCTGCCGATGCCGGGCAACTCATCGAGCGTCGTTTCAAAGATCACCCCGGTGTAGTAGTCGAGCCCGCGGGCGATCGAAACATCGATCTTGATTCGCTCCGGCGAGACGCCCGACGCGATCGCACCGTCATAGATCTCACGCAACCGCGCGGCACCCTCATTCGCCTTCTCGTTATCGCCGAGGATACCAGGCAGTTTCGCAAAGACCTGTTCCGCACTTCCGTCACACTGCGCCAAGCTCAACACCTGGTCAGCTTGCTCCGGCGAGATTCCGGCCGCGTTTACCATTTCAGCGTTCGTTGCCTCGAGTCCGATCTTCGCGAGTTTGTCGAGACTGCGCAGGATCGGCGTCGCCTTGTCCGCGAGTCCGAGCGATTCGAGCAAGCCGTTGAGAATCGCGCGGTTGTTGATGCTGATCGTGAACGCATCGATCCCGATCGCGCGAATCAGTGAATCGATCACCGTGACCGCCTCAATGTCGGCGAGCACCGATTCGGTACCGATCGTGTCAAAGTCGCACTGATAGAATTCGCGATAACGTCCGGCCTGTGGATTCTCGCCCCGCCATACCGGCGCGATGTGATACCGTTTGAACGGAGTTCCGAGTTCGTTGATGTGTTGCGCGGCGAACCGAGCGAGCGGCACGGTCAGATCAAATCGCATCCCGACCGGACGCTTGCCCGCATCGACGAATTGATAGAGTTGCCGGTCGGTCTCTTCGCTTCCCTTGCCCGTAAGAATTTCGAGGTGTTCCAGCGTCGGGGTATCGATCGGCGCGAAACCGAAGCTACGAAAAGTTTCGCGAGCCGTCTCCATCAGACGCTCTCGCGGAATCATCGCGGCGGGGAGGTAGTCACGAAATCCTTTGAGCGTACGCGGTTGAATCAAAGACATTGGATAAAAAGCGAAGTCAGAAGTTGAGAATGAGCCCACGTAGTTTATCGCGGCCGCAGCCGGGCGATAGGGAGCAGGCGGGGCCGTCGCAGGTTCGCAGACAACCGTCGGAACCCTCCAGTAGGCCGACAGCAGGACTCGCGCAGTGGCGGGGACTGCCGATATACTGAGCTAGAATTCGCGACCGGTGATCAGTCGCGACGGCAGATGCGTGACGCTATTGAGTGAGCTGAGTTGCCAGTTTCCTTCGCCGCAACCTCGCAACACCGAAACCGACGTGTTCACGATCGCACCAACGGAATCCAGACACAAGATGTCCTTTAGCAGCACACGCAGCAACTCACGTTTGAAGTCGGCATGGATCACCAACGCGACACGTTGGCTCGTCCCACCAAAGGTCTGCACCAAACGGCGAGCGACTTTCTCGGCACGTTCTTCCATCTGTTCGACTTGTTCGCGCGGGCGGCATGCCCACCATCCGCCGTCGCCGATCTCGTCATCGATTTGCAGCGAGAACTCATCGCCCAAACTCTCTTCGAGAATCGTTTCGCTCTCCGTCTGATCCCTCGCGGCACCCTCACCCGAAACCACCCCGGCGAGCTGTCGTTGTGGTTGGAAGAAACGTTCGATTTGCCGCCGGTTCATGCCTTCGGCGCCAACGAAGTTGCTTTCCTCGTGCCCGTGATAGCAGCCGCCTTTTTCGAAGACGTCATGCCACACCTGGACCGGGCACGCTCGTCGCTTCAGGATCGGGTAGGACGTTTCCAGCGTCCGACGAAACGGACTCGTGACAAGCACATCGAGCGAAATCGAACGCATCCAATCCGCCAAATGATCCGCCTGCAAGCGTCCCCGCGGCGTGATCGGTGGATCACAAACACGTTCGTAAACCGGCTTCGCATTGTTCGCGCTCTCTGCGTGCCGGATCACCAATAGTTCAAACGTGTTGGTCGCGTTCACGCGTTACGTCCTTTGCGGCGTCGCTCGGATTCTTTCAACGCCATCTTCCGCAGACGGATTGATTCGGGAGTCACTTCAACGAGCTCATCGTCTTCGATGTATTCCAACGCGGTTTCGAGCGACATGTCACGTGGCGGCTTCAAGATCACGTTCTCATCACTGCCGCTCGCACGCATGTTCGTTAGCTTCTTCTCACGCGATGGGTTTACCACCATGTCGCCTTCGCGAGCGTTCTCGCCGACGATCATGCCTTCGTAAACTTCGACACCCGCCGGCACGAAAAGTTCGCTGCGTTCTTGCAGTGCAAACAATGCGAACGGCATCGTCTTGCCGCCCGTCATCGAAACCAAAACGCCGTTGGCACGCCTTGGGACTTCGCCGTCGACCACTCGGTAGCTCTCGAATCGGTGGTGAATGATCGCCGTACCCTTAGTCGCGTTGAGCAACTTGGTTCGCAAACCGATCAAACCACGCGACGGAACGATGAACTTCAACAAACTGTAGTCGCCACGTTGCTTCATCTCTTCGAGTTGACCTCGCCGCAGTCCGACGAGTTCCATCACCGGGCCCATCACCTCGGTCGGCACTTCGATACGAAGCGTTTCGAACGGTTCGTGCTTCTTGCCGTCGATCGTCTTAAAGACAACGTGCGGCTTCGCGACGCTGAGTTCGAAACCTTCGCGGCGCATCGTTTCGATCAAAATCGCCAAGTGCAAAACGCCACGTCCGGCCACGCCGTAGGCTTCCGTCCCTTCGATCATCCGCACGCGAAGGGCAACGTTGCGTTCGAGTTCCTTCTCCAACCGGGCTTTGATCTGACGCGTGGTGACGTATTTGCCTTCGCGTCCCGCCATCGGCGATGAGTTGACGCTGAAGACCATCTCCAGTGTCGGCTCGTCAACACGCAAGCGGGGCAACGGGTTATCCGATCCGACCGCGGTCAGAGTGTCGCCGATTTCGACATCGTCGAGACCTTCGATGGCGACCAAATCGCCCGCCGAGGCTTTGTCAGCCGCAACACGACCGAGGTTGTCGAACAGATACAGACCGCTCGGTTTGACCTTGCGTTTGGTCGGTTGTCCATCGGCACCGAGGCAGTGTAGATCGAACGAATCCCCGGTCGTGATCGTGCCCGCGTTAATCCGTCCGACCGCGATCCGGCCGACGTATTCGCTCCAGTCGAGCGTCGTGACCATCATTTGAAAATCGGAATCGGCATCGATCGTCGGCCCCGGAATGTGGTCGACCAACAGATCGAGCAGTGGCAGCATGTTCTCGGTGCGAACTTCATGATCGGTTGTCGCGAAACCTTCCTTCGCACTCGTGTAAACGTATCCGATGTCGTCGAGCTGTTCTTCGCCGCCGAGGTCTGCGAGCAACTCCAACGCCTCGTCGAGTGCTTCGTGAGGTCGCCCGTCAGGCCGGTCGACTTTGTTGACGACCACGATCGGTTTGCATCCGGCCTGCAGTGCCTTCTCGAGCACAAACCGGGTTTGCGGCATCGGGCCTTCCGCGGCGTCGACCAGAACGAGGCAACCATCCGCCATCTTCACCACCCGTTCGACTTCCCCGCCAAAGTCAGCGTGGCCTGGGGTGTCGATCAGGTTAATCTTCACACCCCGATAAGGGATCGCAATGTTCTTGGCGAGAATCGTGATCCCGCGTTCTTTCTCGAGATCGTTCGAGTCGAGAATGCGTTCGCCCTGCAACTCGGTATCACGGAACTGCCCACTCTGCCGGAGCAGACAGTCCACCAGGGTCGTTTTCCCGTGGTCGACGTGGGCGATGATCACCACGTTGCGAATATCTTCGCGGGTGGACGAGGCGGAAGTGGTGTCTTGATTCAATGTGGACGCGGGAGACAAGGGAGTGGCCTTCGATCTAAACTGACGTTGGCGGGCGAAAACAGATAGCATGGTCAGTTCGGCATCGCTATCTCGATGGACGTAGGCGTAGTTCTAGTTTGTGCGGCGATCTGTCACTAGGCGAAATGGCACGAATGTTGCCCATCCCCGCCGTATCTGCCTCTAAAAATGCCTGGTTCCCCTTTCGTGAATTCCCCTTCCCTGGAATCCCAATGCTCGTAGCCATCACCGGCGGTACCGGTTTTGTCGGACGAAATATCATCTCCCATCTGGTCGATAGCGGACACACGATTCGGGCCTGGTATCGGCGAGATCGCCCTGCCGAAATCTCGGGCGTCGAGTGGGTCCAAGGCAGCCTTAACGATCCTGACGCGACAACCGAGCTGGTCGACGGGTGTGACGCGGTCGTCCATTCGGCGGTGACTCGGCAAGACGGCAGTTTCATGAAAGAACCCGACGACCCGATCGGCTATTTCGAAACCAACGTGATCGGCTCGCTTCGCCTGATCGAGCAGGCACGCAAGTCGAACGTCCAACGCGTCGTCTGTATTTCTTCGGGCACGGTCCACCAAAAAGTTGCCGACGATCTGCCGCTGGACGAACGACACCCGCTGTGGCCGACAACGATGTACGGGGCCGGCAAAGCCTCGTTGGAAACGCTCTGTCACGCCTACGGCCTTTCGGGCCGATTGAATATCGCGACCCTCCGCCCGGTGTCGATCGTCGGCGTGGACGATCCGGTCGCCAACTCCAAATGGTTCGACCTAGTCCAAAAAGTCAAACACGGCGAACAAGTCGACATCAGCGGCGGCGGAAAAGTGATTCCGGTCACCGACTTGGCGCGGGCCGCGGAACTCTTGCTCAGCACCGACGAAGAAATCGCCGGTCAAACCTACAACTGCACGATCGGCTTCTACAGCAATCACCGAATCGCAACGATCGCGAAGGAAATCACCGGCAGCGATTCGAAATTCAGTGGCGAAGAAAAAACGTCCGCTCGAGAACTGCACACTGAAAAAATCGAACACCTCGGAATGAAGTTCAGCGACGAGAGCGAAATCCGACGAATCGTCGCCCGGCTACTCAACGAGCCCAACGACTGATCCAAGCCAGCCCAATATTCGCCGCCATACCCGTATCGAACGTCGCCAAGACTTTCGACGTCCGACCGACCAAGCCAAACAACGGCGAGTTTCGCGACCCGATTAAAATCTCGCCGGAACCCATCCTACTTCCGACCAAAGTCCGCTGGGATTTCGCCCCACTTTTTGGTTTCCCACTTCAAGATCGGGTTCCGCACCTCGTGCTCGGATAACCATTTCTCTGCACGGCGAACGAGATTGAACAGCCGCCGGTTCTCCGCCGTCGGAGGCAGCTTCGTGCGGCATTTCCCTTGCGCGACCCATGTTCGCCCGATCCGCGAGTCCGAATAGATCGGCGTGTCGTATTGCTCGGCACCATCGAGCAGCGCCAGCGCGTGAACGATCGCTAGGAACTCGCCGATGTTGACCGTGCCTTCGGGATAAGGCCCCATGTGAAAGAGGTTGATCCCGGATTCAATCTCAACACCCTGGTATTCCAACTCACCCGGGTTCCCTTTGCATGCCGCATCGACGGCCCAGGCTGACATGTCGACACCGAGTCCTTCGAGGTCCTCGCGGTCGATCGTGGGCGTCGGCGTCTTCTTCTTCGAACCGCCGCCTTTGCCCCAGTACGCATCGGGGCCTTCCGCGTAAGCCGCTTCGGCGGCCGCTCGCGAGCTAAACGATTTGTACTTCGCGTCGGAAAACCCCGAGATTTCTTTCTGGCATTGTTCCCACGTCGAGTAGACGCCGGGATGAAACCCTTGCCAGACGACGTAAGTTTTAGGCTTCTTCGCCGCCATGCGACCTCTTTCGGTTTCTCTTCACGAAGGATTCACGTCACGAAATATCGACACGGTCTTGCTCTACGAACGTGTATCGATGACGGACGAAAACGAAACGACTTCGATGCCCGTTAGCGAACCGTACCGGTCGCGACGCATTCGGCCGTCTTCTCGCCCGGCAAGTCCGTGACGATTTCGATCTTTTGTGCGATCCGATCGGGTGCCTCGCCCGCGTCAAATTTCAACTGCAGGAAATGCAGCTTCTTTTTTCCCTCGGGAATGTCGAAAGAGAAACGTTTGTCGACGCAGCGAACATCGGTGATCGAGAACGGCTCATCCGCCCGGACGAGCAAGCGTTTACCAACGGACTGACCGATCACCGCCGTACCGAGACTCACCGCGGCAGGCGAGACGGTGATTGATGGACGAACGTGACCGGCGACCGCCATCTCAATCGTAGGAAACTGAGTGTCGTTGCTGATCAACGTCAGACGTTCGCGAATATCTCCCTCGCCCATCGTTTCTTTCATCCGCACCTGCATGTCGTACTCGACCAATCCCGGTTGGATCCGCGGCTGGCTCAGCTTGACAGCCAAGTCGCTGCAGTGACTGCGAACGTCTTGGATTCGCCATCCCGGATTGCCACGGTGAGAAATCTTGATCGTGCGATCCTTCACTTCGCCCGGTTTGGATTGGCCAAAGTCGATCTCGGCAGGTTCGAATGTGACGTCGGTTCGGATGAATCCGCTGACACTCAACTGAACTTCGGCGTAGTACGGTTGGTCAAAAACGACAGTGATCGTCGCCGCTTTTTGTCCGATGAAGGTGCTCGTGTTTAGCTTGGCGACGATCGACGCGGTTTCGTGGGTCGACAACGTGTCTTTGCTGACCGAAGGAGTTGTGCACCCGCAGCTGCTGCGGACTGCGGCGACGTGGACGTCTTCCTCGTACAAGTTCCGGAAATCGAAATAGTGCTCCGCCGTTGCCCCGCGTCCAACGACACGAAAGTCATGCTTGGTTTCGGTAAACATTCGCTCGGCCCAATTCCCCTCCGCCGTCGCGACCGCCGATGTGCTGATCAACGAGGCGGTTGCCATCAAACAAGCGAGCATTCCACGAGTAAACGGGCGAATCAAAGACTGGTGTGCATTCATGAGTTTGAGCTTCCGTCGTTCCTGAACATTGAAAATTCGAGGGCCGCCACGCGCTGGGGGTGGCCACAGGTTTACTCGGAGGGGATCCCACTGAGGCATACCTGCAAATTCGAGACGAATCGGTTCAGCGGACTTCCTTTTGTACCTTGTCGGCCAATTTTGCGAAATTTTCCAGTATTTCCGCGAATCTCTCCATCGGCAGCCCGACAACGTTGCTCTCGCTGTCGTTCTCGACGATTTCGATCCAGTCATTGTCGTCCTGATACCCAAATCCGCCGGCTTTTCCCTGCCACTTTCCTCCGTCGAGGTACTCCTCGATCGCCGCGTCGTCGAGCTGTGACATTTGCAACCGCGAACGCACCACGTCGACGTAACATTGATCCGTTCCGGTCGACCACACGCAAAGTCCGGTGAAAACCTCGTGCTTCTGGCCGGAGAGCAACCGCAACATCGACTCGGCATCTTCGCGATCTTTGGGTTTGCCGAGAATCCGGTCTCCACACGCGGCCAGGGTGTCGGCGGCGAGGATGAACGATCGCTTGCGACGGCGGACCACGTCGACGGCTTTTTGAAACGCCAGCCGTGCGACCATCTCTACTGCAGTCTCTTTGTAGGGCACACCGCACTCGGCAGTATCCGCCGCCGGGCAAACTTCAAATTCGTACCCGGCCGCACGCAGCAACTCTGCCCGGCGTGGCGATCCACTGGCCAACACCAACGGTTCGCCGGTCGGAATTTTTGCCCGCGGCAATCCCTTCATCAAAGGCAACGGTTCACTCATTATCTGAAAACTCTTTCACAGCCACAGACGGACTCAGTTCGTTCGATTCACCGGGGCTTAAACCGCCAGCCTCGGCTCCACGTTTTGCCAGTACGATGGCCAACACGCCCAGAATTAACAAGGTGACACCCAACACACGCAGGGGAGTGACCGGCATCCGCGGGTTCCCGAGCCAACCGTAGTGATCGATCATCATGGCGAGCAAAGTTTGCCCGGTCATCACCGCCGCAAACCAAGGGAGCGATCCGACGCGCGGCACCAGCACCAAAGATGTGGTGACCATGACCACACCGATCGCACCACCGATCCACGCCCAGAATGGCAACTGCGACGGCGCGATACTCATTCGC
>JBICHZ010000405.1:0-75070 GCA_043101355.1 Rhodopirellula sp. JB044 | reverse complement strand
AAACGCCCAGGAACAACCGCCCCTCACGAATTGATTTCGACGGTCAACTTCTCGCGAAAGATCTTGCTGTTGTGGCGGATATCGACTGGCAGCGGTGTGCTTCGAATTACGAAATCGTTGATCCGGTGTGTCAGCGGATTTCGGGACGCGACGCTGCGTAGATTCTCGACTAACGCCTCGCGCTTTGCCGAGTCCTGAGCGACCGATAAATCGGCAGGCTGGATGATGACGACCGGTGTCTGCTCGCCGACCGGTCCTCGTCCGACCAGCGCGCACTTTTCCACATCTGGGTGCACGTTGAACACCGCTTCGCAGGGTACGGTAAAGAACGTTCGGCCTTTCGAAATGACCCGATGAGCCTTCCGGCCGCAGAACCAGAACCGATCCTCCGAATCAAGGTATCCGACATCGCCCATGCGGTGCCAAACACGATCACCGTCGGCAACTTTGTGGATCGCGTTTTGGTCCTTTCGCGTCACGTACCGACGGGTCACCATCGGACCGGTGACCAACAGTTCGCCGATCTTGCCACGCGGCATCTCTTGGATTCCATCGAGTGTCGGGATCGGCTGCTCGGTGATCTCAATCACTTTCCATTGCACACTGTCAAACCGCGTTCCGACACAAACTCCTTTGCCTTTGTTCGCGGCCGGACCGGTCGACGTGATGACTTGGCGGGATTCGATCGACGCGATCGGCAGAGCCTCAGTCGCGCCATAGGGCGTTTCGATATCAGCCTCTTCATGAACGAACCGACGAAGGCTCGCGAGCGTCGCAGCCGGAACCGGGGCCCCGGCCGACAACACGCGGCGAAGCGTTGGGAACGGACGACCGACCGCGTTCTCTTCGCACCAACGGGTAACCGTTCGCCACAACGCGGGCGATCCGAACGCTTGATCGACTTCCCATTGCCGGGCGGCGGCGATCAGTTTACGTGGATCCACGTCGGCCGGACGTGTCGGGTCCATGTCGGGAATGATCGTCGTGACGCCCATCACGGCATCGAACAATCCGAACAGGGGGAAACACGCGAGGTCACGCGAACCTTTCTGGATCCCATACCGGTCGGCAATCCGATCGATTTGAGAGTGAAACGTGCCGTGCGTGTAGGCGACGCCTTTGGGCGGACCGGTACTGCCGGTTGTATAAATCACCGCCGCCTCGTCATCGGCGCCGACGCTTGGTAGATCAACATCACAATCGCCGCCCATCGTGATGATCTGCGACAGAGTCTTTCCTCCCCAAAACCAACGCCGACCGACGGTCACGTTCCAACGCGCCGTCGGAAAACGGCTGCGAAGAATTGTGCGGATCGCTTGCGCCTTGGGGATGCCGACGAATCCATCCGGTTCGATTTCTTGAAGGCAATTGATGAGGTGCTTGCGATCCATCCCAGGATCGATCAACACGACCGTCACCCCAGCTTTCATTAATGCAAACACCAACTCGATGAACTGCGCCCCGAATGGCACCAGGCTGATCAATCGCATTCCGGGACGGACACCCCACTGGGCGAGGCCGCGGGCGATCACGGTGCTGCGTTCATCGAGCGTTTTGAACGTCGTTAGCGTGTAGTCACGATCCACGCCGCCGACTTTTGGTGGGCCCGAGGGTTCGGCGATTGCGATCGCACCGGGCAACATTTTCGCAACCTGCGTCAACCGATCGGCGACATTGCCACCGGACAAATCCACCGGCGGCGTATCCGAACATGAGCGCGACTCACCGCGCTGGAGATCCGATGGACGTTCATCATCAAAGAGGTTCATACCGATCTCGATTTCAAGACAGAAACAATTTGCTCGGCCACACAAACCGGCAGTGCCGATTGAGAGGACTTCCAACCGGGGATCGCGTTGACTTCCATCAAACAGTAGCCGGCGTCGCGATTGAGTTCGACCAGATCGACCGCGGCAAAGGCGAGCTCAAATTCGCGACAAACCTGCAACGCGAGTTGACGCCACTGCGCGGTGCATTCGACCCGTTCCGGTTTCCCGCCCGCCCGCACGTTGGTTCGAAAGTCATCCTTGCAGACTCGTTTAATCGCGTGCACCTCGTCATCGATCACCAACAACCGAATGTCGGTACCTCCGGGAGGACAGAACTGCTGCACGTAGAAGACCGCGCCGATCTGCTGTAGCGCCGTGAAGGCGGTCCATGCGAGCTCCTTGTCGACAATCCGCATCACGCCTCGGCCTTCTCCGCCGAAGATCGGTTTGACGACTACGTCACCACCGAGACGATCAAACGCGTCCATCGCTTCAACGCGACTTTGGGTGACGACCGTCGCAGGAGTCAGGATCCCCATCCGGGAAACTCGTGCGAGTGTGGCGTATTTGTCGATTGCCAACTCCAACGCCGCGGGAGGGTTCACAAAACTCGATGGTTGACCCTTTTTCATGCGTCGATGATACTCGTCGTGCAGCGTTGCCAACCGGTAGACCAATTGTTCGGTAGAACCGGCGGGCATGGTTCGGGTGAACACACAGTCAAATTCATCCAACCACATGGAATGGGGACGGGCCATCTCCACCGTTTGACACATCGCCCGGGTGCGGGGGCCGGTGCTAGCGATTTCCGCAGTGAGCGATTCATAGTCGGCGAAGAACAGCTCGACACCGAATTTGCTCGCGGCCTGGTTCAGTTCAGACAAATGCCACCCTAGAGGCACCAACGGCGCACGAGGATTTGTCCTGCCGCCGAGCACGAGGATCCGTGGCGGAGTCACGCCTGAACGCTCCCCTGGCAATCTGCCAACGCGGAAAACCACCGAGTCCTCTGGCACCTCATGTTTCGATCCCGAACGATTCGCCGAGCACTTCCCGATCGAGCGTCCCACGTCGCCACGACCGACCGCTCTTGCACGAGTGGATCGTCACTACCGCTGGGCTGAACAACATCGGGTCGACTTTGTAGAAGTCGTAATCGTATTGTTTGAAGACTTTTGCAAACGGTTGCCCGTAGTCGCTCGACGATCGGCTCGGCACCTTGTCGATCACTTTTTCGATCGCCTCGTCATCGGCATCAATCCAAAGGCTCACCTTCGCACCGTACAACATCGCGTCGTTCGTTCGCCCGATCCCGCCGATCGTATCGCCCGGTTTGGACGCCGGCGGCAGGGGAGCGACTCCGGTTGCGGAGATCAACTTCGTCACATCGAAATCGAGTGCGTGGAGTTTATGGAGCGCCGTCTCGACGCTTCTTGCAACGACCTGAACGCTGCCGGCAATCGATGTGCTCGGTGCGATACCCAAACACAATCGCTCCGGCGGCACAGTACACTCCGACGCGATCGCCCGGATCACTTCTTCACCGGGGAGCTTGTCCGATTCCAACACGCCGACGGCGAAATCCTCCTCGCCGGCGGACTGCACGAGACCGAGATGTTCGAGCATTTCTTCGCGACCACGCAGCATCCGCATCGGACCGCTTCCCATCGCAAAGAAGTCGTCAACCGAAACCGGCCATCCCGCGTATTGCCCACCGAGGCAAGCCTCGATCGGACGATCGGTACGAACCAAGACGGCGTTGTCCGCCACCATGTCGGGCTCCGCCGGAACGATCGAAACGTCCGCAAAATCACCGAAACAAAGCCTCGCCAACAACAACCCCGCCTGCAACGATCCGGGACGATTGACACCGCAATCGAGGATCCTCGCACCCGCCATGTTGACACCAACCGAACGAAAATCGTCCGCGTTTTTCCACGATTCGTCGAAGAGGGAATGAGCGTGACGGTGCAATCGCCGGGCGGTAAAAAGTGTTTCTGAAGTCATCCGCGTATCGTGAACGCTGGTGATTCAATTGTCTACCTAGGGTCGAGCGGTTGCGCGGGTGAGATAGCCGCAACAACACTACGTTTGGTCCGGCCCACGATTGCTGCGATTGGTAGCAAGAGATGGAACTCTAGGCCTGTTGCAACACGACGATCAACGCCACCAACAACACGACAAAAACACACGCGAGCGTCGCGCTGATGGCTACTCGCTTTCGTGACATGCGTTTCTTGTTCGTGTCGAGCACTTTGCCTCCGGCACGAATCTCGACTCGTGAATCCGACGCTTCATTCGAAATGCCACCGCCCGAAACGGCATCGGTTTGTGCCGGAGCCTCCACACCGGGAGGTGTCGCAGTCGTCGTGGCGGGCCGTTCGTTGAGAACTCCTGTCGCGCCGTTTGAGAAAACGGGCAAGACTTCTTTGGCGATCCGCCAATCGGGCCAACCATCCCGCCACAACATCGCGGTGTCCGCGACGCGCCCTTCCTCGATCCACTGCCCCAAAGTCGGGCCGTTCGCCGGGCCGTATTGACCACCGCTCGGCGGACGAACATACCACGTTGAACTCGCGTCGCCGAGAATCTCTTGGCTCGACGGTGCCGGACCGTTGACTACGTTCGGCGCCGGTGACGGCGTCGCCACCGGTTCGGCCGAAGGTCCGGTTTCCTGATTTGGTGAGGGGTGGCTCGCTATCTCGCGTTCTGCAGAGGAATCCGCGACCGCGATCGCTCCGGCACCGGAAACGGATTCCGAATGACCACCGACCGCCGCGGCGGTAGAACGTGCTACTTGCGGAGACTGAGCAGCGGGCGCGGCGAGCGGCCCGGTGTCACCCTCGAGCGGCCCAGTGCCATTTTCGAGCGGCCCAGTGTCACCTTCGGATTCGTAAGACGCTTGCGTCTCAATCGGCGTGGACGTTTCGGTGTCGTGAGTCGGAATGCGAAAACGCACCGAACACGAGGGACAAATTCCCCGGCGCCCGGCCAGCTCTGATTTTATGTTCAGTCGCTTGCCACACGCATGACAAGCAAAACGAACGCCCATTTGCTAATTTCCTTTTCCACCCGTCGGCAGGCTGACTCCACCCAACACGGGGAGTCGTCGGAACGACCGATACCACGAAGTAAACCGAGAACGCCCTCAGTATAGTTGATCACTCCGTCTGCAGGGAACAAACCGAACGCCACCGCGACTCGACGACTGCCCTAATCCTTCACCGGCATCAGATCGAGCACCGCGGTGATCATGGCTGGAACAGAAACCCGGAAGGTCTCCTCCGCGTCGGGGTAGTACACCGCCGAATGAAGCGAGGCCGGTGGGATCCCGAGTTTCTCGAATCGATCGAGCCTCGCCTGACTGACCGTTCCGACGCGATACATCAAGATCGGCACGCCCGCGATTCCGTAGCGGCTGAAGTCTTCACCGCCCATCGACGGGTCATCCTCGAGGATATTCTCGCTGCCGAACAAGCCCCCGAACAACTGCCGCATCCGCCCGGCCAGCTCATCGTCGTTTCTTAATGAAGGGGTGCCCTCGCTGACGACGTAGGTCGGTTCGGGGGCGTCGTTGGCCTGAGCGATCGCGAACGTTCGGCGTTTGATCGCAGCGAGCACTTTCTCGCGAACCTCCTGGCTGTAACTGCGAACGGTCAGTTGCAAGTGACAATCGTTGCCGATGATGTTGTGTTTCGTCCCGCCATGGATCGAACCAACCGTCACCACAGCAGGCTCGATCGGAGAGATTTCGCGGCTGACGATCATCTGCAACGACATCACCAACTCGGCGGCTTGCACGACCGGGTCGATCGTCGTGTGAGGAGCCGAACCATGACCGCCGCGACCGCGCATCGTAATGTCGACACTGTCCACGTTCGCTAACGCGTAACCGGGGCGGATCTTGATCTGGCCGGTCGCCGTATCGCTGCTGCAGTGCATCGCGAGGGCATAGTCCGGTTTGGGGAACCTTTCAAACAACCCGTCCTCGAGCATCGCTTTGGCACCGGCACCGCGTTCTTCGGCAGGTTGGCCGATGACCAACAACGTGCCCGACCACCGATCGCGGTTTTCGGTCAACCAACGAACCACGGTCGTCAAACTGGTCATGTGAATGTCGTGCCCGCAGGCGTGCATGATGCCAGTGGTGCTGCCGTCCTCGCGAATGGTCGTTTGCTTGGACGCGTAGGCGACGGGTGTGTTTTCGGTGACCGGCAACCCATCGAGATCCGTCCGCAACATCACGACCGGCCCGTCGCCATTTTTGAGGATGCCGACAATGCCGTGACCTCCGACGTTTCCGGTCACGTTCAATCCGGCGTCGGTCCACATCTGACTCAGTTTCGCGGCCGTTTCATCTTCTTCGAACGAAACCTCCGGGTGAGCGTGCAACCAAGTGTACAGACGCAGCACGTTGGTCATCTCCGCATCCAACCACGTGCCCAACTCTTTGGATACGCGGCCGACGTCGGGTCCCGATCCAATCCCAGCCGACGTGTCTTCCGCCGCCGTAAAGTTGGCCAGTGGAGCAATCGCGAGGGTCGCGCACACCAGACAAGCAAACAACCGCCGCCCGCCCGGTGGCAGCAAGCAAAGCGATCGGCGGGAAAAGCGTTCGTATTTCGCGTACATCGTGTGGCGTTCCTGAGTAATCGGATGGCGATCCCGAATCATTGCGAGTCACCTAAGTGACACGTGCGACAGAGAGTCGAAAATGTGACGAATCGCTGAAGACCCAAGATAACCTCAGCAACCTTTCCTATGTTACCGCCCCGATTATTGCTGGTTACCGCCCCCAGACTCGACGCAGCGTTTACTGACGCGAAAGACACTGTTGTCACGCATGGCAATGGCTGCGAAATATCGAATGAAAGCACGATGCAGTGAAACAACAGGCACGCAATCAAAACGCGGTGCGAATCGACAGATCAAGTTTACTGTTAACGGCAGCCATCTTGTCATTCACACACACCTCGATCGCCTCAATCGATGGCTCGCATCGGATTGCAATTTTTGAGAGAATGCCCCCGCTCTTCCGATGGGTTGGCTCTCTGCCGGCACACTCACACTGCCTATTCCCCCTGCTCCTCCCGAATTCACCTTGATTGCTATCGCACGAAGTATTTGTCTGTGGATCTCGGCCAGCATTTTGGTGGCGATACCGATCCTTCTCGCGGTCGACTTCGGCGGCGTCTATCACTGGAGTCAATATCTCGCCGGGATCGGAATCATGGTCGCGGTGGTGTTCGCATTGCCGGGCCTGAGCGACTCCACCGCGTCGTCGGGCATTCGACAGCATGCGATTTTGGTTCCACTGGGACTGTTGACCGCGTGGGCGTGGTTTCAAACCGTGCCTCTGCCGAGCGGGGTTGTCTCGTGGCTCAGCCCCGGATCGTACGCGGCCTACACAACATGGCTCGACGGGTTAGTGAATCAAACCGCCGGACAGATCCCGATTTCGATCTCGCCGGAGGACACGATCCACGTTGCATCGTTGTTCACAATTTTGTTGCCGCTGTGTTTTGCAGCTTCGATCGTTTTTCATGCTCGGATTCGACTACAGATGCTGCTCAGCGCGATCGCGATCGCCGGCGCCAGCGTTGCCGTTCTCGGTTTCTATCGCAAACTCGACCCGACCGCGGACCTGTGGATTTTCCAACCCGTCGCGAGTTCGTTCGGCGGCTTTGTCAATCGCAACAACGCCGCCCTGATGCTCAACCTCGGACTCGCGGCGAGCCTGGGATTGCTGTCTTGGCGAATGATGGCACTTCACGCGGTTGAACTGGACGATCCTGATTTTGAGTTCAATGATTTGTTGGCGTTGGTATCCGACCGCGAGTCGTTCGTGGGTTTGATATCGGGAACCGCTTGCACTGCCGGACTGTTGGTCAACGGCTCGCGTGGTGGAGTCGTCGCGGCTTTGTTTGGACTCATGCTGGCATTCGGATACGTCCGTCCCCGCCGCGGATTGATCAGCGTTCCCGTGCTCCTGGTGGTTCTGGCTATCTCGGTGGCGGTGCTGATCACGCCGATGAACCTGAACCTGGAATCGGTTACCCGGTGGGAGTTCTTCTCCGAAGACGCCGACACGCTGCAAAGCGACGGCCGGCTTTTGCATTGGCAGGACGGATGGCGAGCGGCAAAAGCTCACCTGCCCGGCGGGGCGGGAGTGTCCGCCTACGCGTACGCTTACCTGCCGCATCAAGTCGTATCGCCGAGTTCGTGGTTCGAACACGCGGACAATTTGTGGCTGGAAATGTTGGTGGAAACCGGGCTGATCGGCACCATGATTTCCGCCTGGTTCTTGACGATCCTTCTGATCGCGCTGAACCGGTTGTCTTATTCAGCGGACCCGATCGACCAAGGGGTCCGTGTCGCCGGTTGGTATGCGATCACGGCAATCGCGGTCTCTCAGTTCTTCGACATGGGAATGGCGATACCGGCAAACTTGATCGCGGCGCTGCTGATCTGCACCGCGATCATCACCCGCGACATGGCCAACGGAGGTGCCGCAGCGAAACCACCGCCGCTGACCGCAGAAAGCTATCACGGGCACGAACTCGACGACGACGAGGCGGAGACTGCGAAAGAAGCGGAATCCAGCGGGCCAAAAATTCGTTTGAAAACGAACCTGAGTAGCATGGGCATCCCCCACCTCTCGTCGTCTCAGTGGATCGGTGCCTCGGCAATAGCCGCCATCACGATCGTCGCCGGCGCGTCGACTCTGCCGGGACTGCGGCAAGACGCCATTTCCGATTCGATGTTGAGCCGACTGAAGGACGAGTACGGCGATTGGCGTCTGAATCCGACATCGCTCGAGAAAATGGAAACGGCACTGACCGAACGTGTCCAGACACGACCGTCACCGTTGGTGCGTGCTCGTCTATCGGCGGTACAGCGTGACCGCGGACGACTCGCCGAAACGACCGAATGGGAACCGAAGACGAGAGAGCAAATGCTCGACGTCTATCAACAAGTCGACCTGCAGAATCGAACGCTGCCCTATCCGCCCGAACCCGACTCGATCATCACGACCGAGTTCGAGAGCCAAACGCACTACAACGACTCGTGGGAAACCTGTTTGGCGACGCTCGCGGTCTGCCCACTCGCACAGGAACCCCGGGGCAGCCTCCTGCGACTCAAACCGGTCATGACGACATCCGGGTCCACGACAAATCCCAACCAACCCTCCCCCGATGCGGTCGCAGATGTGGCGGCCAAACACCTGCTCACGTTTTACGCCGGTGACTCGGTCCGCCAATTCGCGTTGGCGAAAGACGCGTTGTCGCGAAACGATTTCGATCAAGCCACCACGGCTTTTCACGCGGCTCTCGAAAGCAACGCTAACCTCACGACCCAGGTCATGCGTTTGCTGAAGGAGCATCCCGAACTGTCGATTCGTGAGGTAATCCCCAACGAGTCGAAAGCCATGCGTCTTGCCGCTGCAGAGTATTTGAAATGGGACAACGCGGACCCTGAATTTTTTCGTAAGGCAGTCGCCACTATCCGTTGCGGTGAAGGCGATTCGATGCAGCAGCGTGCCGCCTGTCATGCGGTCGTCGGCAACGTTTATTTCTACCTCGACGATCTCGAAAAGGGACAGGACTACTATCAACGGGCGATCCGTTTGGCACCCGACCAAGCCCGGTACCGGATCGATTTGATCAAACACCTGCTCGCCAAAGGCCAGCAAGCAGAAGCTCTTTCGCATGCTCGCCAGGGTCGTCAAAGCCTCCCCGAAAACCCGCAGTTCCAACGATTCATCGACCAAATCGCCGAAGCCGAACGCAAAGCGTTGAACCAACCGGTCAACGAACCGCGTATCGATCGCAGCAAAGTCGACGCGATCCTTAACAACTCGCGATAGCCGCCGACTAGAATGACGCACCATGAATACACAAACGGAAGCTGCCTCGGCGTTTATCGACAAAATCCAAAACCGACAAGCAACGATCGGAATCGTCGGCCTCGGATACGTCGGTCTGCCGCTCGCCATCGCGTTCGCCGAAGGCGGGTTCAACACCGTCGGGTTTGACATCGACGGCAAAAAAACGCGTGCAATCAACGCCGGCCGCAGTTATATCAAACACATCAGTGCGGACACGATTTCGGACCGCGTGCGTGCTGGCAAACTGGCCGCGACAACGGACTTCAGCCAGATCAAGGAGGTCGACGCGATTATCCTCTGCGTCCCAACTCCGCTGGACGAACACTTCGAGCCCGACCTCTCCTACGTTGTCGGCACGATCGAATCGATTGTGCCTCACATGCGCTGCGGACAAACGATCAGTTTGGAGAGTACCACCTATCCGGGAACGACCGAGGAGGAACTGGTCTCGCGAGTGGAGGCGGCCGACCTAACGGTTGGCTCGGACGTCTTTGTCGTCTATTCGCCTGAACGTGAAGACCCCGGTAACCCCAAATTCGCCGCGACCAATATTCCCAAGGTCGTCGGGGGTCACACGCCATCCTGCCTCGACGCCGGATCGAGTCTTTATGGCAGTGTCTTTGATCAAATCGTACCGGTCACCAGCACCTCGGTCGCCGAACTCACCAAACTGCTCGAGAACATTTACCGCAGCGTGAACATCGGTTTGGTCAATGAACTGAAACTGGTCGCGGACTCGATGGGGATCGATATTTGGGAAGTGATCGCGGCGGCCAGCACCAAACCGTTCGGGTTCAAACCGTTTTACCCCGGCCCAGGTCTGGGAGGACACTGCATCCCGATCGATCCGTTTTATCTCACGTGGAAAGCGCGTGAGTACGGTATCCACACGCGGTTCATTGAACTCGCCGGAGAAGTCAATCGTTCCATGCCGGCGCATGTGGTCCGCCGTTGTTCGGACGCACTCAACATGCACAAAAAACCGCTCAACGGCAGTCGTGTGCTGTTGATCGGTCTGGCCTACAAACCGAACGTGGACGATGACCGCGAATCGCCATCCTACGAGTTGCTCGAACGGTTCCAAGCGGCCGGTTCCGAAATCGATTACCACGACCCGTACGTTCCCGTCATTCGTCCTTCACGAGAACACTCGCACTGGGCGGGCAAAGAAAGCGTGCCCTGGGACCGAGCCACGATCGCGAGTTATGACCTGGTGGTGATCTCTACCTGGCACGAATGCCTGGACATCAACGAACTCGCGGAGTGGTCGCAATTCATCGTCGACACTCGCAACGCCACCGGCTCACTATCGCCAGACATTCGATTGGCAAAGACGCTCAAAGCGTAACGCCCCGTCCTGTCGCGGCATGGGGAGTGGTTTGATTCGGGTTCCCAGGCCGTTTGGCCTGGGCTGAAATAGGAATACCCTCCATCCGACACCGATCTTCAGAATCGGTTAGGAGGTAGCCTCCTCGCCATCTTCTGAGTCATCGCCTGAGCTTCCCTCGGTATCCAAATCCGTTTCCGGTGATTCGCTTTTCTTCGGTGGCCCCAGCAACTCTTCGAGCGAAGCGTCGAGACGTTTCCCCCGAGCCGAAAGTGAGACCACTTTGCCTTCGCGGTCGACCAGGATCGCGGTCGGAATTCCCGAAACGCCGTAGTAGCGAGCGATCGGATGGTCCCAACCGGTTCCGGTTTCTTTATCGCCGACGAGGTTCACCCATTGGATCTCCTCTTCCTCAATGCATTCCTGCATCGCTTTGACCGTCCGGTCCATGTTGATCCCGACGATCGCAAACTCATCGCCGTAGGCTTCGAGGTTTCGTTTCATATTCGGGATCTCGCCGCGGCAGGGACCGCACCACGATGCCCAGAAATCCACCAACACCACGCGGCCGCGATACTCCGACCAATCAAACGCTTCACCCTCTGCCGTAGTGCCTTCGAGTTCCATCTCGTTACCGAGCAAACCAATCCGACGTGCCGATCCTCTCGCCCGCGATGCCATTTGTTGCATCCGCTCATCGTCGGAACTTTCCATCCGATCTGCGATGTTGTTGTACAACTTAACCGCCATATCGGTCTGGTCCGCCGCACTCAATCCTGCAGCGAGCTGCGAGGCGATCGAGTAGAGCTGAGAGTTGATGCCGCATTCTTCTGCGATTTGAAGAACCTGATCGACCAATTCCTGCTGTTTCGCGGTCTCCATGCCACGAACGCCACGCACCTGCGTTACGAGCTTTTCCATGACGGCAAAGTTGCGAATCTCGGGACGCTCATCCTCGGCAAATGATTCGATCAACTCATTCAGTTCCGCTCTCGCATCGCGATCGATTCGAGCCAAGAACTTCAGCGCCGGCATCTGAATCCCGATCGCTTTCAATTCAGTCTCGAGTGAGATGTCATCCATGTCGCGAATCTTGGCCGCCGTATCGACAACAGCCCGTGCGGACTGCAGCACTGACTCTCGCGTACGTCCGCGGTTTCGCATCGTTTCGCTCGCAAAGGCAAACAGTTCTTCCGCCGTGCCGTCGGGTATTTCAATCGCCGCGTCTTCCTCTTCCTCGGTTTCGGCGGAATCATCGTTGGGTTCGGCACTCTCATCGGTCGCAGTATCAGCCGGCTTTATCGCTGCCGCGGTATCATCCATCGCGGCCGCGAAGACGCCAACGTTCAGCAGCGCCCCCACCCCAAACGCCAACATCATGCATCGGAAACGGGCGAACGAAAATACTAAGTCGCGGACCATCGACGTCTCTCAAGATCGGAGGTTAGAACAGAGAACAGACTCAGCGATTCATCTTATCGAACCACCCGCGCGTCGTGTTGCGACTTTCACGAATCCCAAACATTTCGACCCGCTCGGACAAATCATTGAGCGACGACTCGCGAAACGGCATGAAGTTTTCCGGTGTCCGCGTGAGGACGTCTCCTCAGTTGCCCGGCATCACGATGCCATAGACCTCGAACGTGTTCCCTTGATCGTCAACGGCAGGTCGGCCGCGCGTGAGCAACGAGCGATAGTTTCCGTCGTCGTCTCGCTGACGGATTGGCAGTTGGTAAGCCGAACCGGCTTCGATCGCTTGCTCCAAAACCACGTGGAGTTTGTCGCGATCCTCCGGGTGAATTTGGTCGAGAAACTCGTCGTAGTCCGGCTCGCCCTTCGCCGGATCACGCCCCACGAGGCGGAACGTTTCCGACGACCATTGAATCACTTTGGTTCGTGGATCAAACGACCACGTCCCCAGACCAGCGAGGCTCTGCAGATCGCGGAGCCGACGCCGGCTCTGTTCCAAGTTGCGTTCGGCATCACGTCGCTGGGTGATATCCCGGATCGTCGACAACAAGAGTTCGCTGCCACTGACGCTAACGGTGCGAGCACTAATCAGAACATCGATCAAATCGTTCGGGTCACCGGACTTCCGCAGGAACCGAGTTTCAAAGTTCTCGACATGGCCATCTTGGGTCAACGTCTCGACAAAGTTTTTGCGATGATTGACACAGTTCCAAATAGCGAGCTTTGCGATCTCCCTCCCGACGAGTTCACCCTCTTCATATCCGAGCATCGCCAAACACGCCTTGTTGGCTTCCAACACAACGCCGTCCGCCCAGCGAATCAACAAACCGGCCTCGGGTGATTGCGTGAAGAGGGCGGAGTACTTCGCGTGACTTTCGCGAACCCGATCACGCCGGTCTCGATCGCGACGAACCCGCACCGCGGCTTCGCAGTCGCCTTCACCGGCCGCGGCGTACAAACGCAGCGACAAGTCGAGATCACCACGACCGGCGGTGAACCGCGCAAACTCCAGTTGCACCTTTTTGAGCGTTTCGGTGGCTCTCGTGTTTTCCGGCCACAACTCGATCGCTTCATGCAGCAACGCTTGGCTGATCCGGAAACGTTCGTACGTCTCCTCCGTCGTGAGTTCCGCGATCGGCTTTCGCGAACGGTCGTTTTCGTCCGGCCACGCACGTCGCTTGGCACGTCGCACGAGCCGCTCGCTTTCTTGATGTGTCCGGTGGTCTGTGATCGCCGAAACGAACTCCTCGACCGTTGCATACCGGTCACGCGGGTCGGTCGCCATCGCCTTCATCGCCGCGTCCATTAACTCGCCAACAACTTCGGTCGGCACGATAATGTTGTTCGCCGCCGAATGAATGCACTCGAGCAAACTGTTGCCATGGTGCGGCGGACGCCCGGTCAAAACCTGAAATAGGATCGCACCGAGCAGATAAACGTCGGTCAACGGGCCGATTTGTTCGAGCCCTCCGGACGCTTGTTCCGGTGCCATGTAGGCGGGGGTTCCTCCGATCGCACTGCCGCCATCGCACCACTGCGGCGCGGCGTCTTTCTTGGATCGACCGAGCTGGATCGCGAGCCCCCAATCGGCAACCAGGGCCTCGCCGAACCGTCCGAGCATGACGTTTTCAGGTTTAATGTCGCGATGAATCAGCCCGCGTGAATTGGCATATCGGATCGCATCGGCAACGCGGAGCAAGATCGTGACGTTCTCCTCCACGCTGAATTGGTCAATCTGTTGGTCCCAACTCGTGCCGTCAATTCGCTTCATCGCGTAGAACAGGTGCCCGTCGGCGTCGATACACAAATCGTGCAACGCGATCACGTTGGGATGGTCGAGCGAACCGATCACGCGGGCTTCGGTTAGAAAGCGATGACGCGATTGGCGATCACCCGCCAACTCGTGTCGCAACACCTTCACGGCGACCTCGCGGTCGATCGCCCGTTGGTGTGCTTGGTACACGATCCCGGTTCCACCACTGCCGAGCTTTCCGATCAGCCGATACTCCACATCCTCGCCGCCCATCGGATTGACAGAAGAGATCGCCCCCAACCCCGATTCGGCTCCCGTGGTCAATTGCCCCAGTGAAATCACCTTGCGAGGCGGGATGAACCCCTCGTCGGCACGCAGCGCAGCAAAATCTAACGGCTCATCCACCGTCTTGTGTAACGTCGACGACAGCGGCTGGTCGTCGGACCATTCGGGGTGCTGCAGGTTCAGGCGATTATCAACCAACGACAACGTGATCGTCTTGGCGTCCGATGGCATCTCTGCCAATCGCTTTGAAATATTGTCGTCGCTGAAGATTGTGTCGAGCAGTGTTGCCATCGCAGATCCTTTTTTTACCCGGCCAACACCACATGCAGAAAGATGATTTTGTTGCCTCGCTACCGTTTCTATCCGACCGACACGGAACTCTAGCCGGTCGACATCAAACCCGTCCATGATCCATCCGACGCGGTTCGATCCCTGGGTCGATTACCGGGTCGATTCCCTAGCGTCGTCGACTCGTCTTCTTGGCTTTCTTCTTTGCCGATTTTTTCGCGGACTTTTTGCTTGCCTTCTTCGCGGTTTTCTTTGCCGTCTTCTTAGCGGCCCGTTTGACAGACTTCTTCACTGACTTTTTCGCGGATCGTTTCGCCGACTTACGAACTGACTTCTTAGCAGACTTCTTAACCGACTTTTTCTTCGCGGTTTTCTTCGCAGCGTTTCGAGACGATTTCTTAACAGATTTCTTCACCGTCTTCCGCTTCGACTTCTTCTTCGAACCACTTCCTTCGAAAAGAGCAACCACCTCATCCCGGTCGGTCATTTGCTGTTCACGGGCCAGCACGGCGAGTTCGAACGCACGGTCTTGTCCGTACTTGTTCCAAGCGAAACTCGCCTTCTCGCGTCGTCCATCCTCGGTCACCCACGAGGCACAGTAGGCGGAGTAAGCACAACCGGGATAGCGATTGTCTTGCGAATAGGCGACATGGACTCCGACCACGCCGGTACTGTTGCGCGACGTCAATCGATTGCGGGTGGAGTTCTCGGGCGGGCCCATCTCTTCGAGCAATTCCTGATAGGCCTCTTTCGCCGCGACGAAGGCCTTGCGTTTTCCGCCGAATTTACTGTCTGAAAAATACTTATTCACCCGATTGCCGTTTCGGGAGATCCGTACCATGTACCCGCTGCGATTTTCCATTTCAAAGCGGGTAATCCCCTTGGCGACGGTTTTGGTAGACATGCAGAAACGACTCGGGAGAATGAAGCAAAAGGTGGCGTCACGCGGACGCAAAATCAGCGGACATTAAAGTCACCGGCTTACCGGATTACAACCCGTTGAACCTGAGTTGACGGTCCCCGTAAGCGTAGCTCGAAACACCGGATGTAAACACCCGTCCACTTACCTTGCGAGGGGACGGCTGCGATTTTATGTCTAATGCTCAACCGTCCATTTCGAGTACGGTACATCAGTTGCGTTTGATCTCACTCGCCCGCGCCCGCTAAGAACAGGAAGAGACGGGCGAGTATTCAGATTCTCCGACCACTAATCGATCGCTTTTCGAGACATTTCCATGCCGCTCAAGCCACGAACAACGTCCCGAACGAGTCAACGGCCCCGACGCTTTGTCCGGCTCGAACGGCTGGAGAGACGCGAGATGCTCGCGGGCGATGTCGCATCGCCGGCGGCAGAGATTTCTCAGAACGCCGAACGTGCAGCCGAGGGCGAAGACACCAGCTCGGTCTACTTTCGGTTTGACTACCGCCATGACAACGGTTTTTTCAACAATCATCCCGAACGAAAAGCTTTGCTCGAGGAAGCCGGTCGTTATTTAACGGATCGATTGAGCGACACGCTCGCAGCGATCCCGGCATCCAACTCGAGCTACCCGTGGCAGGCGCATTACACCAACCCGTCGAATGGGGCGAACACAAAGGTGCCCAATGGGTTTTCAGTTGCCGCGAATGAAATTGTCGTTTTCGTTGGCTCACGAAACCTGCAAAGTCTCGACGCGTCAGCACAACTCAAAACACGTGCACATGCCGACGGCGTGAACACCCCATTCAGCTACAACTGCACTACCGGCACGCAGGCGCAGTGCGATGCTTTCGGATCGACGCTTCTGACTCGCGGCGAAGGGACAACCATGGGCGTCGGCGCGAACGACTTTGCCCCCTTCGTGGGTTCCATCAGCTTCGACACTCGAAGTGAGACCGTCAACGCATGGAACTTTGACGACGAACCGCTCGAAGAAAATCAACTCCGCTTCGTTACCTTTGTTCAACACGAACTCGCGCACATTCTCGGCCATGGTGTAGCCGACTCGTTCATCACTCGGGTCAGTGGCGGTCGTTTTAACGGTCCAAAAACCAACGCCGCTTACGTGGGTTCCGGGAGCGTGCCGCTCAACGGCGAGCATATCGCTCAGTCGGTCGAAAACGAACAGTCGACGATCATGACGGCGAGCATCAACACACCGGACTTGTTCTCGGCGCTCGACTTCGCGGTTCTCGATGACATCGGTTGGCAAGTGACCGGAGACTCGCGACCGACCGTCAACATCACCACCCAATCCACGGTCGTCACCGAGGGCGTCGGTTCGCTCCAAATCACCGCCACGTTGTCGAAGACCTCCACCAGCTCGATCACCATCCCGGTGTCAATGTCGGGGGCCGCCACTTCGGACGTCGAACTTTCGTCGACTGAGTTTGTTTTCCCGGCGAATGAACGAACCGCGACCATCACCATCGATGTTACCGACGACACGATCGACGAAACGACCGAAGCGGTGACGGTCTCGCTACTCGGAACAACCGGTGCGATCCAAGGCTCGACGACCGACTTTCGCCTAACCGTTTTTGACGACGATGGAGTCGACTGGACAACAGTCCCACGACTCGATCCGGCTGCGGTCTCGAACCCGCTCACCATCGCCGGCAACAACCAAGCCAGCGGCATTGTCTTCCGCGCCGCGGCGTCACAGAACCTGCAGGTGACCGCTTCCAATGTCGACCAGATCAGCGAAGCCGTTCTGCTGATCGATAAAGACCAACAGATCATCGGGCAATACACTTCCACCGGCCTGGCGTCGACTCCACTGACCAAAGGCGAACCCTACGCGTTGATCTTCCTTCCACGCCAAACGACGCGAACGTTCAACATCACCTACCCCGCAGGGCTCGGCGCATCGAAACCGTGGACGAACGTTTTGTTCCCGCAGGACGTTGATGGCAAAGACGGCGTGTCAGCAGTTGACGCACTGCAAGTGATCAATCAACTCAATGCGGCCGGCGATGGCGTCTCCGTCGACTCGTCGGCAATCAGCGGCGAGGGATTCTACGACGTTTCAGGCGATCAACGCATCACGGCGTTGGACGCCCTGCGAATCATCAACTACCTCAACAATCGAGATTCGGCAGGCAGCGAACCGATCCTGGGCGAACCCGTACCGGCACCGACAACGTCCCCGGCTAGCACGTCCCCGGCTAGCACCTCGACGCCAGCGAATCAGTCCGACGAATTCGAATCGATTACCGAGTCGATCGCGATGGAGACAATCGCGGCTCCCACGAAAGTGACGGGAACGAACTTCACGGCCTCTTCTCTTGCGTCCGATTTCGTAGACGAAATCTACGCAAATGACGATTTCTCCGGCGACGGCGAATCCGGCAGCGACGAATCAGAAGAGGATAGGGAACTGCTCGACCTGCTCTCAGATCGCCTAAAAGTCGCGTAGCGGTTTCGTCTCCGCGGCCGCGTTTGGGAAGTTCGCCGCGCGTTATTTTGCGACCGATAACGTGCCCGCAAACGACCGCAAACGCAACGAAGGACCAATGCCGACGGGAAGCTAGGTAATTTCGGTAAACAGTCCGACTCGGTCGAAGAACCTCCGCAGCGGATACGCCGAATTGCCTGCAGACTGATTACCTGACCGGCCGATCCGTCGAAGGACACAGACTCTTCGACCGCGATCATACGGCCGTCACCAATGCCTACTCATCCCAATCGCCCGCTTGCTGTCATCGCTCGGTCATCTCGCATGACGCGCAATCCGATCGCGTTGGCAATCCTCGTGGCGGCAACACTCGTCGGAATCGGTGCTCGCCCGGCCTACGCCGTGGAAGGTTCCGTGATCGAAGGCGGCGTTGGGCTGTGGGCCCCGTTGCTACCGGAGTTAACCGAGGTTGGAGGTGCGAGCGACTCAGGCGATTCGGTCGGTACGCTGCTCGAACTGTCGGGCCACCACCGTTTTGACGGGTACCTCACCAGCGTCGAGGCGGGTGTCGAATACGGGGTCACCAATTCAGTTGAGATGTTCGGTTACGAATTTTTGCTGCGTGACACGTGGTCATTCAAAATCGGTGAACTGTCGGCCGGAACGGGCTTCAGCCAAATGGAATGGGACCGCGATTGGGGACACCGGAAAATCACCAATGATTACACCGGAGCGAAAATCCGCGGCGGGTGGGAGACGACGTTCGGTCGCCAACCGATCTGGATCGACCTGACACTCGGCATCTATGACTTTGACGGCACCTACGACGATGGTGTGAACAGCGAGACCGTCTCGGAGGTCACGACAACCTGGGGGCTCGACGTGAAAGCCGACTGCGACCTGTTTCGCATCCCGATGCGTTTCGTCGGCGGCATCGACTACCTCAATGACATGACGACGTGGGATGCCGGCCAGATCGGTACCGACGACGCGGTCGCCCTGTCCGGGTCGATCGAATTCCGTCTGTGGTAACCCCCCTTCGGCAGAACCGGCAATGAGCACCGACCCGCTCGATAGCGACCAACTCAATAGCGACCAACTCAATAGCGACCAGCTTTTGAATATTCGCGAAAAATTCACCTCTCGCGAGACTGCTTTCCGGCGTAAGATTACGCGGCGTCTTTCAGTGTCTCGCGAGTTCTTCCATGCCATCGTATCGTCTGTTCGGATTCATCCTCGCGATTTGCGGTCTTGCTCCGACAAACGCGAGCCAGGGACAGAGCATCCTCTACGGGAATCCTTCCGTATCGGAACCGGTGGTTTTGGAGCGAGCGATTCCGTCCTCCACGATCGAACCGGCGGTCCCTACCGGGTTACCCGAAGAGGTCATCGAACAGCATCTTCAGGCGTTACCCAACTCCGCGTTCGATAAACGGGCGAGCGACGAAATTTGGCTGATCAGCAGTCGGCATCTGTGCTCCCGCCATGCGAGCATCGATAGCCTCGACGTTAAAAAACGCGTCAACGGCTCGCACTGGCAAACCGAATCCGTACACAGCCTTCTCGGTCCAGATCCGACCGGGATGAATCGCCCGATAGTCGTATTCGTCCATGGGAATCGATGGACACTGGACAAAGCGATCCGGCGCGGGCTGCAAACCTACGATCAAACGATCATCCCGTGGAACGATGCACCGTCGCTGCGTTTTGTCATTTGGACATGGCCATCCGATGCGATTCCAGGGCCCATCCGCGATGTGAAGGTCAAAGCGTCGAAAGCCGACCAACACGCGTTCCACTTTGCGAGATTCCTACAAAGCGTCGCCCCACCAACACAGCTATCGGTCATGGGATATAGCTACGGCGGCCGCGTTTCGCTCGGTGCGTTGCATCTGATGGGCGGCGGACGGATCGACGGCTATCACCTTACCAATGCGCCGCCCGCGCTGAGCGGCGTGTCGCAGCGGATCAACCTGACGTTGGTCGTGCCCGCGATTCGCAACAACTGCCTGATCGGAACTCGCGCCCAAGCCTACAGCCAGATCAACCGGCTGTTTCTGGTCTACAACAATAACGATCGTTACCTGAACCTTTTCAAATTCACGCGGTTTGGCGGTAAGAACCCGGCGCTCGGTTACACCGGTGTCTGTGGACTCAGCCGGTTGCCCGGTCACACCTTCCGGGTGGACCAGTTCAACGCGTCTCGAGCGGTCGGAACCGACCATGACTTTCTGGAATACATTTCCGATCAACGGGTCGAAACGAGGCTGCGGGCCCACCTGTTGTCACCACAACGCTAGAGATCCAGATTTCCCGATCGGAAATGGCGTTGACGCGGTGGCGTCCTCTTTGGCAAACGGCGCGTACCCCGGTGTCGACGGGATGAAAGAACCGGGCACGATCGGTTACGCTGATTGCCTGCCCAATTTTCACTCAATTCTTGCTCGATTACCTGACCGCCCAGTCGCAGAGAAAGTCCGCAATTAGTCCGGATCAATCGCGACTGAACCGGGCACCTCAATACCAACCACTTTGTCCACATGGATGTGCCGGAATGAAACCGTCGGTATGGAAGTCGTCAAAAAAGTCGACGTGGCTCGCTGCGATCACATCGGTCGTCCTACTGTCGCTCTGCGGACCGTCAACCAACCTATGGCCGTTGTGCTTCCTCGGTCTCGTCGGAATCCTGCAGATCGGCCGCACGAGTCTGCCGGGATGGAAGTTGGCGGTGTACGTTTCGTTCTTCGCGTTTTACTTCATCTCGCTGCAGGGTTTGCGACACGCACACCCGCTGATGATCGTTCCCCTAACCGTGTTTGCCGCCTACCTGGCGGTCTATCCCTTGTTGTTTGTGACAATGTTGCGACGGATCACGAGCCAGGCACACGGCTCAGCATCCGCTGCTTCCAACGCGATTCGCTCTGTTCCGTTTTCGATTGTCGCCGCGATCCTTTGGGTGGGAGGCGAACTCGTCCGAAATTATTTCGCCACCGGTATCTCGGTTTTGATGCTCGGACATTCGCTTGCTGGGATGCCGTCGGGAATCTTGTTACAGATCGCGGACTGCCTCGGCACGTACGGGGTGAGCTTCCTGATCGTATTGGTCAACGCCGCCGTCGCTGACCTCGTTTTTCGAGGTCGCAGTTCCGTTTCCCAATCCGATTCAACGACAACGACCGAAAAGTCCGAATCGAGCGACGAGTCGTCGAATACCGCATCCTTTGAAAAGGACTGCGCCTCTTCACCCCGGTGGGCTGTCGCCTGCAACAGCTACATCACTTCGGTACCGATCGCGGTCATCGCCCTCGGGCTCACGTACGCGTACGGGTCGCGTGCACTTGAGTATCCGACCACAACGTCGGGCACCACATTTTTGCTGGTGGGCCGGGACGAACAGACCGAATACCAGCAGGATTTCCAACGCGAAGTCGACATCTTTTCGGCGTATGCCCGACAATCTATCGCGGCGGTTCACGGCAGCGAGAAGCCGGTCGATGCGGTCGTTTGGCCAGAGTCGATGCTGTCCGGTGGGCAACCGTGGAACATCGCCGAAGACAAACTCACCGTCCCGCCACACATGCGAGAGGCTGGCATGGACGAGCCGAAGATGCGTGAAATCATCTCGCAGTCGCAACTCGAATTCAATCGTCGTTCGGTCGACCTCATCTCCGCGTTGAACAGTGGTGACACATCACGGTCGCCGTCGATCATCGGTGGATGCGGATTGGTCCGTTATGGCGAAACCGCGAAACAATTCAGCGGAGTGATCCATATCGGTCCGGACGCCGAAGTCGCGAACTCCTACGCGAAGAACCACCTCGTCATGTTTGGCGAATACATCCCGCTGATCAAATCGATTCCCATCGCAAAAGACATGGTTCCCCCGGGACTCGGACTCGATGCGGGAGTCGGCCCTGCGGTGTTCGAAGTCGGCTCATTGGACGTCCTTCCTAACCTCTGCATCGAAACGGCCGTCGAAAGAGTTTCTGTTAACCACATGCGGACGCTATGGCAAAAGACGCCCGAGCGGATACCGGACGTTATTGTGACGCTGACCAACGACGCATGGTTCGATCACTCATCTGTTGTCGAGCATCATCTCCGGTGCGCACAATTGGTTGCGATCGGATGCCGGCGACCGATCTTATCCGCAGCCAACGGAGGTCCGACGGCGTGGATCGACAGCAGCGGTCGGATCATCCAAAAACTGCCTCTCGACGCGGCGGGCACCATCGCCGCAACACCCCAAATCGATGACCGCGTCAGTCTTTACGTGCGGCACGGGGTGACATGGGCATTGCCGACGGGCGCCGCATGGGTCTGCGGACTACTCGTTGTGCTTAGTACGCTTTGGCAAAAACGGCCATTTTTTCGGCAGGCCGACCGGTGAAGAAACACGTCCCCGGCTTGTCATTGCCTTCACGCGGAACACACCGGATGGTCACCTTCAGCTCTTTCAAGAGCGGATCGAGTGCGTCTTCGTCGGCAAAGTAGCAATTCGCAAAACCACCGTGGATGCCGTCTTCGTCCTTCGTTGCAAAGAAGTCTCGGAACTCGGCCTCGCTCTTGATGCTAACCGTGTTGTCTTCGCGGAGTTTCAAGGCGGCGGCGAACAGTTCGTTCTGCAGCGTCTCGAGTTTGGTCGAGATCGTTTGCACGAGTTCCTCACGCGAGATCCCGAAACTCTTCGGTTGGTTACGAATCCCGCAGAAGACACTGTTCTTGGCAATGTCCTTCGGTCCCACCTCCAGTCGGATCGGCACGCCACGTTTGACGTGATACCACTTCTTCTCGCCACCGCGGATGTCCCGGTCATCGATGATCACACGGATGGGTGCGCCGTTATAAGTCTGCGCCGCGATTTCATCGCGAAGCGAATTGACGTACTCCATCACTTCGGCGCGCGAGTCGTCTTTGTAGATCGGTTGGATCACGACATGCGAAGGTGCCAACCGCGGCGGCAACACGAGCCCGTCGTCATCGCTGTGGGTCATGATCAGCGCGCCGATCAACCGAGTGCTAACGCCCCACGAGGTCGTCCACGCGTACTCAATGTCTCCGGTTTCGCTCTGGAATTTGATCTCTTGTGCCTTAGCAAAGTTTTGCCCGAGGAAGTGACTCGTTCCGGCTTGCAACGCTTTGCGATCCTGCATCATCGCCTCGATCGATAACGTTTCGACCGCGCCGGGGAATCGCTCCTTCGGCGTCTTGCTGCCAACGATGACCGGCATCGCCATCCAATCCTGAGCGAAGTCACGATAGACATCCACCATTTGCTCGGTTTCCGCGATCGCCTCTTCCGCGGTCGCGTGAACCGTGTGCCCTTCCTGCCACAGGAACTCGGCGGTTCGCAAAAACATCCGCGTCCGCATCTCCCACCGAACCACGTTGGCCCATTGGTTAACAAGGATCGGGAGGTCGCGGTAGCTCTGTACCCATTTCGCGTAGGTCGCACCGATGATCGTTTCGCTCGTTGGGCGAACGATCAACGGTTCCTCGAGTTTGCCCGCCGGTCGCAATCCGCCTTCGGGATCCGGTTCGAGCCGGTGATGGGTAACAACGGCGCACTCTTTCGCGAATCCCTCGACGTGCTCGGCTTCCTTTTCGAGGTAGCTCATCGGGATGAACAGCGGGAAGTACGCGTTTTGGTGACCGGTCGCCTTGAACATGTCATCCAAGGCTCGCTGGACGTTCTCCCAAAGCTGATAACCCCATGGCTTGATCACCATGCACCCACGGACCGGCGAATTTTCGGCCAGATCGGCCGCACGAATCACCTGCTGATACCACTCGGGATAATCCGCCGCACGGGTCGGGCTGATCGCTGTCTTTGGGGCCATAGGTCGAGGTCGAGAGAAAAAGAGATGGAAAGGAATGGTCGACGAGGAACAAATCAAACGCCTGATGAGCGTTGGACGCTTTTACCAGCGTGGCTGCCGTTTTGAGAAGACCACTCGCGGGCCGAAAAACGCAGCCTTAGAAACCTCGCCAACGCCAGCCCGCGTGAACTGGACCGCTGAGACGATCCGCAGGCTGGTAAGAGTTGCTGAGTTCGAGTCGCGTGGTTTGAATCGCGTGCGACGATGAGCGGGCGGTTGATAGCCGAAGACGGAATCCGCAAAACAGCCAAACATCAACGTCCCGCCGCTACGGACCGCGTCCGACGTCGGCTAGCCTGCCGGCTGGGCGGCGGACAGGCTTTCCTGGAACTGCTGGAACAGGTAGTGGCTGTCGTGAGGACCGGCGGCCGCCTCCGGGTGATACTGCACCGCGAACGCGTCCGCATCTCGGTGACGCACGCCGGCGATCGTATCGTCGTTCAAGTGACGGTGGGTCACCTCGAGGCAATCCGGCAAGTCCTTGTCATCGACTGCGAAACCATGGTTCTGCGTCGTGATCTCGACCTTCTCTGTCTTGACGTTGATCACCGGTTGATTCGCACCGCGGTGACCAAACTTCAGTTTGAACGTCTTCGCTCCACAGGCGAGCGAAAGCAACTGGTGCCCGAGGCAAATGCCGAACACGGGAACCTTGCCGATCAGATTCGAGATCGACTCGTGCGCGTACGTCAGCGGTTCGGGGTCGCCAGGTCCGTTGGAGAGAAACACACCGGTCGGCTCGAGACGCAGAATGTCGTCCGCCGAAGTGTTGCCCGGGACGATCGTGACGCGATTGCCACGCGATCGCAGATGCCGCGGGATGTTCCATTTCATCCCGAAGTCCATGCACACGACGTGAGGACGATCCGCATCGTCGAGGTCGTCGGCGTTGGTGACGATCGTTGCCCCGCGAGCCACTTCCACCGCGGTCCACTCATCGAGTTCGTTGGTCCACTTCTCTTGTTGGGACGGCATGACCTGTTGAACCATGTCGCGTCCGACGAGGCTTGGCGCCGCTTTGGCTTTTGCGACCAGCGATTCGTCGTCGAGATCGTCGGTCGAGAGGATTCCCTGCATCGCTCCTTCGCTGCGGATCCGGCGAACGAGGGCGCGAGTATCGATGCCCATCAACCCCATCACGTTGTTCTTCGCGAGGTACTCCGCGAGGGCCCCTTCGGAGCGATAGTTACTGTGGATTCGGCTTTCGTTGCGGATGACGAATCCAGCCAGAGAGGTCTGATGCCGCTCGACGTCGATCGAGTTCACACCGTAATTTCCGATTTCGGGATAGGTCATCGTGACGATTTGGCCACAGTAACTCGGATCCGTCAGGATCTCCTGATACCCCGTCATCGACGTGTTGAAGACCACCTCTCCGGCCACTTCTCCGGTGGCACCGAGGGAGCGGCCTGTGTAGACCGTGCCATCCTGGAGAGCGAGTTTTGCCGGTTTGGAAGCTTGATTTGAATGGGTCATAGACAATGTCTTCATGGCGGAAGGCACCCTCGCGATTGGCCGCATTTCGAACGAGTTCACACGGATTCGGCGAGGGGCGAATTGTTTCACTGAGTATCGCGTCGTCGCACGATCTGTTCTAGGGGTAACCTTCGCATTCTCCACGCGAAAGGAACGAGAATTGCGTCATTGCGGACGCAAACCCGCCTGGCGAACGAACATCACGCTACACTCGGCAGTATGATTGTTGACGAGTGACAATTGTGAGGGCCCGCATCGACGCGAGTTGTCTCGACGAAAATTTTGCTCTCGCCACGAACGAATGCAAAATTGAGCTTCGAACGAACCCCAGAGTTCAACTCGCGCGTGCCCAGGCAACAGATCCCCCCGTTTCTCAAACAAAACCTGAACGCTGTGGAGAACCAATCCCCCATGATGACCCACCTTTTTCGCGGACTGACCCGATCGACTCTCGCCGTAACGGTCTGCGTGGCATCACTCGCTCCGACCACGCTCATTCGTGCGGAGTCGGCCAAAAACGCTCCCGCGACTGAAAACCTGGACTACCGAATCGATCAGATGGTCAACCGCGGTATCGAGTTTCTGCGGACCCGCGGACAAACCGAAAACGGAGCCTTCAGCGGGGAAACCGGGGCGGCGGTGACAGGACTCTGCGTTCGTGCCATTCTGGATCACCGCCCCGCCGCGGCGGTCAATGATCCGGTCGTCAAGAAATCGCTCGAATTCCTCAAATCGAAGATCCAGCCCGATGGTGGGATCTACGAAACCGGATCCCTCTATCGGAACTACGAGACATCGTCCTCCGTCCTGGCTCTTGTGGCCGCCAAAAATGCGTCCGACGACGGGGACGAAAAGTACGACAGTATTCTTCGCCGGGCAGAAATGTTCTTGAAAGAGATCCAGTGGGATGCCGGGGAAGGCGTCTCGCCGGATGACACCGCCTACGGAGGCGCCGGCTACGGCAGCCACTCGCGGCCCGACCTTTCGAACACCTCGTTCTTGATCGAAGCCCTGCATGAACTGGGCAACGATGCCGACGATGAGGCGATTCAAAAAGCGTTGAAATTCGTCGCTCGCACGCAAAATCTCGCCCCACCGGAAGGCACCGACGTCGGAAATGACACCGCCCACGGCGAAAAAATCGGCGACGGCGGCTTCTACTACACCCCCGCAGCAGGCGGGCAAAGCAAAGCCGGCGAAGAACCCAACGGTGGACTCCGCAGTTACGGATCGATGACCTACGCGGGCTTGAAAAGCATGATCTACGCGGGTCTGACGCCGGACGACCCTCGCGTCAAAGCGGCACTCGGTTTCATTCGCGAAAACTACTCGCTGGATAAGAACCCGGGAATGGGAGCACAGGGCCTGTTCTACTACTACCACACCTTTGCCAAGGCGTTGGACGTTGCCGGCCTCGAAGTGGTCGACCAAGAAGGTGGCGAAACGCATGACTGGCGAGCCGATCTGGTGAACACCCTCGAAGCGTCTCAACAAGAAGACGGATCATGGGTGAACCGCGAAAGCGACCGCTGGATGGAAGGCGACCGCCAACTGGTGACAGCCTACTGCCTGATGGCTCTCGCTCACGCCAAAAAATAGAGTCTCGGCCGACGGAAACAAGAGCGCCGGCAGAGACAGATAGCCCGCGCAAGGAGTTGACGCTCGGTTGGCGAGAACCGAGCGGTGGGATAAGTTATCGTCAATCAGGTGTTCGATACCGTTTGCAGGTGTTCGATACCGATTGGCGATGCTGGCATTGCGAGTCGTCGCCCACAATCGCATCGCCATCTCCGGCTACCCCACCCCTTTCGTCACGGACACTTCCATGCCGAGTCCTTCGATCTACAACGTGCCGAACGCACTGACGACAGTGCGATTCGCGTTGGCGATCGCGGTGGTTGTCTTGATTCCGATGCGAGAGACATGGCCCGCGTTGGTCGTCTTTCTGATCGCCGTTTCGACGGATTGGATGGACGGTTACTGGGCAAGAAAGTACGGCCAGGTCACCAAGCTCGGCCGTATCTTTGACCCCTTTGTCGACAAGATCATTATCTGCGGTTCGTTCATCGCGTTGGTGGAGGTCGACGACAGTCCGGTGAAGTCTTGGATGGCAACTGTCGTTGTCGCCCGCGAACTGTTGGTGACCAGCCTGCGCGGAATCATCGAAGGGGCCGGTGGCGACTTCTCGGCGAGTTGGCTCGGCAAATGGAAAATGGTGGTTCAGTGCGCCGCCGTGGTTGCCGCGTTGCTCACGTTTGTGATCCTTCCGGTTCCGGCGTGGCTGAGCATCGCGACTCAGGTGCTACTCTGGGGGGCGATATTCATCACCGTTTATTCGGGCGTGGACTACACACTCATCGCCGCTCGCGTGATGCAGTCCGACCCGAACACGCTCGCCCAAACCGCCGCGACTGCTACCGCTGCGGCCAATGCGAGTGCGTCTGAACCGACACCCGAAGCACAGGCTTCTGATGCACCGGCTGCCCCGCCATCCCCGGCACCTCGCCAGGATGACACGACGGCTGACTCGCTCTCGGATCGAACCTGAGTCTCATGCAAACTGCCGCAACCACCCCTGACGCCTCCGCCGAGGCGATGGCACCTGATGCAAACGCTGCGATCGAAGTTGCGGAACTCTCGGGATACGAGTGGCTGCTGACCGGAATTTCACTCCTGATCCTTTTTGCGTTCACAACTTCGATCATCAAGTGGATGTCGCTGCTGCGCCGGCGTGTGCGGTTCTTCGGCGAAAACGCGTTGCTCCCCGAGCGACCTCGTGCCCGCCCTTATTGGAACCCGCTGTACTTTCTGTTCTTCTTTGCCGTCTTGATCGTCGCAAACCTGCAGTACAACCAACTCGCCCAGCAGTACACATCAGCCGACATTCCGGCGACGGCGGAACCCACCATCACGGCCGACAACGCCATCGATTCCGATGACATCCCCACACAGCCAGATGCCGGGAATGGGGATGCGGAAGAGGCAACCGCGGGTGCCCCCGAAATTTCCGTGCTGCAGCTCTTGCTCAGTTCCGCATCGATGGTGACCGCAACCATCGTAACGATGTGGCTTGCGCTCGCCTTTCGCCCTCGCATTCGCCCCCACTCCGCGGATCAGATCACGGCACCGGTTCGACATGAACGCCCCAAAATCGGCTGGTTGCCAGAAAGAGGCGACGTGACACTCGGATTCAAAGCCGCGTGGCTGATCCTCCCGCCGACGATGCTGCTGATGGGACTGGTATCGATCCTGCAGAAATACTCGCACCCGGTTCTCGAAGCACTCAAACCGGATGGCCCCGATTCCTCACCGGATTTCGCCGTCTTCGCCGCGTTGTTTTTCACAACCGCAATCGTGACCCCGATCGTGGAAGAGTTCTGGTTTCGGGGAATCCTGCAAGGAGGTCTGCAAAGGATCGCGGACGCCATGAACGACACACGTCGATGGGCGATCGCCCTACCGGACGCCGCGATTCCGCATGCAACGAACGAATCCGACGGTGAAACCACCGGCCCCACCCGCGTCGAACTGACGAGTTCCCCGCTGGGTACGCCGCTCGCTAACATGCATACAATTCCTGCTGAACCGATCCCTTCTGAATCAGTTCGCCCCGAACCGATCTCAACCGATCCCTACGCGTCGCCGCACCCGACCGAGGTTGCAGGCACACCGCTGATCGAGCAACCGACTCCCGCCGAACTGGCCGCGGACTTCTCCACCCGATCCGATTGGACGCCGACGGCAATCTGGCCGATCGTCGTTGCGAGCATTCTGTTTGCCGTCATGCACTGGGGACAGGGACTCGCGCCGATCCCGCTGTTCTTCCTTTCCTTGGGTCTAGGATACCTCTACCGCCAGACCGGCTCGCTGGTGCCGTCGATCGTGGTGCACTTCGTTCTCAACGGGTTCACCATGAGCGCGACCCTTCTCGAGCTGCTGCGTTAGTCGTCCGTCCCACTTTCGAGCCGATCCGTTTGAGCCCACCGATTCGCATCCGCGGTGCACGCGTTCACAACCTAAAAAATCTCGATGTGGACATCCCTCGAGATTCGCTCACCGTGATCACGGGTGTCTCCGGCAGCGGGAAGAGCTCGCTCGCCTTCGACACGCTCTTTGCCGAAGGCCAACGCCAATACATCGACACGCTGTCGACCTACGCGCGGCAATACCTCGACGCGATCCCACGACCGGACGTCGACCTGATCGACGGTCTCGCCCCCACGCTATCGATCGACCAAAAAAGCGGCACACAGTCGGCACGCAGCACGGTCGCAACGGTCACTGAAATTTACGATTACCTGCGGTTGCTTTACGCACGCGTCGGCACCCCGCACTGCACGCATTGCGGTAGCACGATCTCGACACAAACGCCGGACGCCATCGTTCAATCGATCGCCGCTTATCCGCAACGCACCAAACTGACCCTGATGATCCCGATGGTGCGAGGTAGAAAGGGGGCGCACAGCGATGTGTTTGAGAAAATCGCATCACAGGGATTGGTTCGCGCTCGTGTCGATGGCGAGGTCCATTTGCTCGAAGACGTGCCTCCGCTCGCGATACGAAAGAACCACACGATCGAAGCCGTCGTGGACCGAATCGTCCTGAAGGAAGGCGTCGAGTCACGGCTCGATGAATCCACGCGTTTGGCGATCCGACTCTCCGACGGACTCGTTTCCGCCCTGATCGAACCGCCCGGTGGCGAGCCCGAATCGAAACTTTTCAGTACCGCGATGGCCTGCATGGAATGCGGTGCCAGCTTCGAAGAACTCGAGCCGCGAACGTTCAGCTTCAACAGCCCCTACGGTGCCTGCCCGACCTGCGACGGACTCGGCGTGGTGGAGGAATCGAACAACTCCAAATCTCGCAAAGGCCGACCGGGCCGCAAAAGCTCGGCGGCGAGAGGCCGCAAAAAAACCGCCGGTGATGAACCGAAGTCGCTGCGTACATGCCCGGACTGCGACGGAGGCCGACTGCGTGCCGAAGCCCTCGCGGTGACGATCCAAGACGAATCGATCGCTTCGGTGGTTGCGATGCCGTTGGTCGATTCGCAGACTTGGATCCAAAACATCAACGATTCGCTCTCGGCACTTCAACAACGCGTCGCAGCGCCGATCCAAGACGAAGTCGTCCGGCGGATCGATTTCCTACGACGCGTGGGAGTCGACTATCTCTCGCTCGATCGCTCCGCCGACACCCTCAGTGGCGGTGAACTGCAACGGATTCGTTTGGCGACCTGCATCGGCAGCGGTTTGGTCAGTGTTTGTTATGTCCTCGACGAACCTTCCATCGGGCTTCATCCCGCCGATCACGATCGGTTGCTCGGCGCGATCAATGAACTCAAAACACAAGGCAACACCATTGTTATCGTCGAACACGACGAAGACACAATGCGGGCGGCCGACCACCTGATTGATATCGGCCCGGGTGCTGGAGTCCACGGCGGACACCTCGTCAGCCAAGGCACGCCCGATGAAGTCGCCGATGACCCACACAGCCCGACCGGTCGATTCCTTTCGGGCCGACACGCCATCGAACTCGATCGCGAACGCAGACAACCCCGGCGCAACGAATGGTTGACGCTTCGAGGTGCTCGCCTACACAACCTCGACAACGTCACCGCAAAGATACCGCTCGGTCTACTCGTCGGGATCAGCGGTGTGTCCGGCAGTGGGAAGAGTTCGCTCATTGTCGACACTCTTTATCCCGCCGTCGCCTCGCACCTCGGGTTGGCCAGCAAACCGGCAGGGCCGCACACCAAACTCACCGGCGCCGACAAGCTCGACAAACTCATCGCCATCGATCAATCACCCATTGGACGCACCACCCGATCCTGCCCGGCCACTTACGCGGGCGTGCTCGATCCGATTCGCAACGTGTTCGCATCCACCCGGGCGTCCAAAACGCTCGGATTTTCGGCCTCACGTTTTAGTTTCAACTCGCCTGCCGGACGCTGCGATTTGTGCAAAGGGAACGGATTCGAGCGGATCGAAATGAATTTCCTCAGCGACCTGTTGATTGAATGCTCGCGGTGTGGCGGAAAACGTTTTAATCGGCAAACGCTACAGGTCCGGTTCAAAGGCGCCACGATCGCCGACGTACTCAACATGACGATCGAAGCAGCGTTGGAATTTTTCGAAAACGTTCCGAAAGTTCACACGCTCCTATCGTCACTCGTTGACGTCGGACTCGGTTATGTCACGCTCGGCCAATCGAGCACGACGCTCAGCGGTGGCGAGGCGCAGCGAATCAAACTCGCCACCGAACTGGCACGACCGGGCACCGGCCAAACGCTCTACCTGCTCGACGAACCAACGACCGGGCTGCACTTCTCTGACGTTCAACGATTGCTCGATGTGCTCGACCGCCTCGTGGACCAAGGCAACACGGTTCTGGTGATCGAACACCACACTGATCTTCTCGCGGCATGCGATTGGCTCATCGATCTCGGCCCCAAGGGTGGCACCGAAGGCGGTCGCATCATCGCCGAAGGCCCGCCCGAGACCGTCGCGCAGTGCGACGAGTCACTAACCGGTGATTTCCTGCGTCGCCGACTCGCCGCCGAAAACTGATTCCGCGGATAAGTCTCCGGCCGCGATTTGAGTTCGCCCGTTTAGCGAACAGCGTGCGAGTCGAGAAAATCGATGGTCCACTTCTGACAGTCCGTGTCATTCATCAGAAACGAGTGCAACACCGGCACCTCGTGCGTTTCCAAGGCACCATCGAGCTTCGCCTCCTCGAGCCCAACGACGAAGTCACTGTCTCCCTCGACGAGCGGATTGCGAATCGGCCCGGGCTCCACTTTGCCGGCAACGATCGCGAACGGAAACGGCGGCGTCGCGAGTTTCGATTCGACGTCCGCCCATCCCGTGCCGAGCTCCATCGCGCCGGGACCGGCGACCAAACCGAAAATTCCTGTCGCCGCGAGCCGTCTCGCGATCACGGCGCCGTGATTGGGCGGCCCCAACATGACCATCGCCCGACAACGCGGTAACAAATTCGCCGGGTCACCATCACGTTGCAAATCACCGATCATATGCCGAGTCACGATGTTGCCCATGCTGTGGCCGACAAAGCAAAACTCGGTCTCGGGATGCTGCCCTTCGAGCACGCGGCGCAGCGCGGCCGCCGACTCTGCGAGCCCCGATCGCGTGCTCGCGTACCCGAACCGAATGACGTGATCATACCCGTCCGCACGCAGTGCTTTTTCGAGCGATTTCATTGACGCGTCGGTTCGCATCAAACCGTGGATCAAAACCGCGGTCGGTTTCGCGGAAGGGTCCGGAACGTCACCGCACAGATTGTCGAGCAACTCCATCGCTTCGGCTTCGTTGCCCCACCCGCGGCGAATATTATTCGGATCGAGCACCCGGCAATGCCCCGACAACGCATTACGCTGCAAACGGTATCCCGACCGATTTTCCAAGTCGGTCCACAACTGGGCCCCGCCGATCGTCGGCAGCGGCACGTTCAAATTCTTCGCCACGGTATCGCTCTCGCTTTGCCCGACTACCTCACACCCGCCGCAGAGAAGTCCCAACGTGATCACCCCGATCGACAGGCAGACGGGAGACCAGCATGCGGCGAGACGGACCATAGTCGCGATCGTTGTTGGAGGTGGTTATGGAGAAAATAGGGGGAGTTCATCAAGGAAGTGCCCGTCGGCTTCCCCAGACAGCGCGATCTTGCCGTCAAAAACCATTAAAAATTGCTAATGCACTCCCCGCCAACGATACCGGCTAGTGTTGCAAACCGAAGCGACACGATAAACTCTCCACATGAGCTACTCAAGAAGTCACCGAAACAACCGGAAGAGTGGGGGCGGCCGCGCCTCTCGCTTTGAAGAACCCGAAGATACAATCGCCTTGTTGGAATCGGTGGGCCCTGTCGTCCTTCCACCCGACGTGGATTCATTCGACGAACTCGACCTCTCCCCTGTCATGCGGAGAGCGATTGCCAAAGCGGGTTTCACCAAACCGTCCCCCATTCAGGCGTCACTGATTCCATACGCACTCGATGGATCGGACGTGATCGGCCAAGCGAGAACGGGAACCGGCAAAACCGCAGCGTTTTCGATTCCGATCCTCGAACAACTCGACTCGCTCGAAGATTGCCGCGACCCGCAGGCGGTCGTTGTCGTCCCCACCCGAGAACTGGCGGACCAGGTCGCCGGTGAAGCGGCACGTCTCGCGCACGGCGTGCCCACCGAAATCGCGGTGCTCTCGGGCGGTAAAAACATGAATCGCCAATTACGCCAACTCGAAAACGGCGTCCAATTGGTAGTCGGAACGCCCGGCCGAATTCACGACCACCTGCAACGCGGCACCTTGCGACTGCACAAAACATGGTGCGTCGTCCTCGACGAAGCCGACCGGATGCTCGACATCGGATTCCGCCCCCAGATCGAAAGAATCTTGCGCAAGTGCCCGCGCAACCGACAAACGCTGCTCCTTTCGGCAACTCTTCCGCCGGTCGTGCGACGACTCGCCGAGAGCTACATGTCCGAACCGGTCGTGATCGATTGCTGTCGCAATGAGATGGCAGTGGACACGATCGAACAGCGTTACTTCACCGTCGCGAATGACCGAAAGTTCGAATTGCTCGAACAACTGCTCGAACGAGAAGATCCCGAACAGGCAATTATTTTCTGCCGCACCAAACGGGGCACCGATCGACTGCACCGGCGTCTGTCTCGCACCTATCACGGAGCATGTGGGTGCATCCACGGTGACCTGCAACAACGCGAACGTGACCGCGTTCTGCAAAATCTACGCGACCGCAAACTCAAACTGCTGATCGCCACCGATGTGGTGGGACGTGGGATCGACATCACGACGATTTCACACATCGTCAACTTTGATGTCCCGCAAGACTGCGACGATTACGTCCACCGTGTCGGACGAACCGGACGGATGGGCCGCGACGGTATCGCGTTCACGTTCGTGGTTCCCGGTGAAGGCGATACTTTGACGAGCATCGAGCAACGCATCAACAAAGAGCTCGTTCGCGATTCCATTGAAGGCTTTGAACCGGTACCAACCGCCGCCGAAGCCCTCGAAGCGAAAGAGGACGAAGAGCCAACCGAAGTCCGACGCAGCCTCAACCCGATGACTCGGAAAAAGAAGCGACGTCCGTAGCACGTTTTCAGATTTGGCGTAGTCGAGCTCGCGAAGCATTCCAACGCGACTTGCTTTCCACGACGCGAGAACGGCCAAACGAAACGCCCATCCAAACGCGATCAACGACTAAAGATCGACCGCGGTATCGCTCGCCGAGTCATCCTGATGCTGACGCAGCACGTTCATCGCGGCGATCACCGCATCGCACTGGTGACCGATCGCAACCTTCCACTGCCCCGCGCCCTGGGCCGCATTGGATTTATCCTGCAATTCCTGAACCTCGCTCCAATCGAGCATCCAGTGGTTTTGGTCGAAAGTCTGTTTCATTTCTGAAACAACGGCCGCCAAGCGAACACAAACGGCTTGATGCTGGTTCACGTCATATCGTCGATAAGGCCCGCTTCCGGTGGCGAGAACCGACTCCTCCAAACCGGAGTCATAGCTTCCCTGCACAGGACTTCGCGATGCCGACTTATTCCGCCGCCTCGCGTTGAGCGCCTGGCGATGATCATCCGTGGCCAAAATCCCGCTCGCCCACACGGCCAGCGCAATCGCCCCGAGAATGAAAGCCGCGATTGCCGAGCCGGTCCATTTGGGGCCGCCCCAGTAAGCGGCTGCGGCAAATCCGGCCGCACCGATCCAGCAAATCGTCGTCGCTGCCAATAGAGCACTCGACGAATGCTGGCGATTCCACTGAAAACCACCCTGCCCGTTTTCGGCGGCGGCCTTCTTCTTTTTCACCATGTGTTCGTTGGTGATGTCGACAACCACGACCGTAATGTTGTCGGGCCCACCACGCAGGTTCGCTAAGTCTACGAGAACCGGTGTCAACTTATCGATCGGCAAACTGTCCATCAGAACGCCGAGGTCTTCATCGTCGACCAAACCGGTCAATCCGTCACTGCACAGCAGAAAACGATCGCCGAGCTGCAGATCAAACGGGCCCTCCAGGTCCACCATCACGTGGGCGCCCGGTCCCAACGATCGCGTGATCACATTTTTGGGGATTGATTTCCCGAGCGGACTGTCACTGGGGATCTGGCCGCTCGCGTGCATCTCCCAAACCAACGAGTGGTCGAAGGTCAACTGCTCGAGCACACCTTTTCGCAGACGGTAGATTCGCGAGTCGCCCACCTGGGCAACGTATCCCTGCCCACGAGACAGCACCAACGAACTCGCCGTTGTGCCCATGTTGTGAAATTCAGGATTGCTCTGCCCGCGATCATAGATCGCCGTGTTCGCCTGATGGACGGCTTCCCCAAGGGCCTGCCCCTTGTCCGTTTTTTGCGAACTGATGTATCGCATCGCGATTTGTTCGCAGGCGATCTTCGACGCGAGTTCGCCCGCCGCGTGGGCACCCATCCCGTCGGCGACGACAAACAAATGCCCGCGGCGCTCAAAACGCTCGGCCGACTCGGCAACCATGACCGAGTACGAATCTTGATTGTTCGCCCGACGCATCCCCACATGGGTCAACTCCGAGACATTCACTCCGGGATGCCAAGACTCAGACAAACGACAACGGCCAAAATGCTAGTTACGGGGCGGGTTTTTCGTGAAGTTATTATAAGGTTCGGCAGACGCGGAACCTAGTACCGGTGCCGCTTATTTCGCCATCAGGATTGACGCAGCCAACCGACACGCGTCGAGATACTCGTCCACCAACAAGTGCTCATCGGCGGTATGAATCGCTGCCTGCCCGCATCCAAGTGTAACGGCTTCGATCCCATGGATATACAACCAGTTCGCATCGAGCCCACCGTTGGCGACTTCGCAGACCGGATCTCGCCCGAGCCGCGAAATCCACTGCCGTGCCCCCGCAACGGACGGGTGCTCCAGATCCAACGCGAACGCTTCGTAATCGACATGGCTGCTGAACTCGATCCGACCGCACCGACCGCTGACGTCGGTCACCTCGGCCGCCGCCTTCTCCAACGCATTCTTGATCTCCGAAACGATCCAACTGCGAAACGCCGCGTCATGACTCCTCGCTTCGATCTTCAGTTGAACCTCCGGCGTCACCACGTTGGTCGCTTCACCTCCGTGGAACACTCCGACATTGGACGTCCCCCGTTTGCCATCGCGCTGAATCAATCCGTGCAACCCCGCGTCATGCAAAGCCGCGATCGCTTTGGAGGCGATCGCAATCGCGCTGACCCCTTTCTCAGGAGCCACTCCGGCATGCGACGCAAACCCATGCACGGTGGCTTGCATGCGTTCACCGCCGATCGCTCCGTGACGAATTTTATCCAACGTGCCGCCGTCAAAGTTAAACGCTTGATCGACCTCGCCGATCTTCGCCGGGTCGAGATGCCGCGCCCCCTCGAGCCCCACTTCTTCCTGAATCAAAAAACAAACCACCGCGGGAGGCAAATCCACATCGGGGTGTTCTTTCAGATAACGCAGCCGTTCAATCACGGCAGTCAAGATGACCGCACACCCCGATCGATCGTCACCCCCGAGCCCCGTATCGCCTTCCGCAACGACGACACGCCCTAAGTCCGAATCCTCCTTCACCACCGGCTTCGCACCGACGCAAATCGGGACCGTGTCCATGTGAGCCGACAACAATGTGCGAGGCAACGAAGCATGTCCCGGCAAACTCACGATCAGGTTGCCGCAGTTTCCTTGGATACGGGTTCGCTGATGAGCATCATCGCGGACGATCCAATCAGGCTCGGCTCCCGCATCGATCAACATATCGACGATCGCGTCGGCCACTCCCGCTTCCTCACCGCTTCGCCCTGGAATCGCGGTCAATTCGAGAAACCGATCGATCGCAGCGTCGGCATCAATCCGCACCAGTTTGTCTTCAGCGGCAGAGGTCATTTAAGGAGCTTTGATAAGAGGTCGGTGAATAAACCGGGAAGATCGCATCCCCCGAGGGCGAAACACCCCGGTATCTACAGGCATCAATCGTATCGGTTATCCTGACCACTCGGCAATCCATCCTCAAGAATGTTTCGGCTCGACTTCCCCAAGACCGCGCATGCCATCCCGTGCCCCGTTGCAACGCAAAATCCACGGTCTCGACTGTGCCGAAGAAGTATCGTTGCTCAAACGAGAACTGCTGCCGCTGCTCAACGACGAATCACGCCTAACGTTTGATCTACTCCGAGCAAAACTCACCGTCGATCTCAACAACACCACGTTCTCCAGCGAACAAATCGACGCCGCGATCCAACGCACCGGCCTGCGTTACGAACCTTGGGTCGAATCCTCGCCCGACGAAAATACGCAATCGTTCTGGCAACAACATCGACGCACCGTCCTGACCTCACTCAGCGGAATCTGCGGTCTGCTCGGATGGTTACTGCAACGCGGCGAAGCGCACACGATACCGGATGACGGATTGCTTATTGACTCGTCACTGCATGGCATCTCACTGCACGGCATCTCACTGCCCGCGGCGATGATTTTCATCGTCGGAATCGTCGCGGGAGTGATCCTCGTACTTCCGAAGGCCTGGCGGTCACTCCGATCACTTCGCCCCGACATGAACCTGCTCATGTGCGTCGCCGTGGTCGGTGCGATCGCAATCGGCGAATGGGTCGAAGCCGCCACGGTCGCGTTTTTGTTCTCCCTCTCGCTTTTGCTGGAATCCTGGAGCATCGGAAGAGCCCGCCGCGCGATCAGTTCCCTGATGCAGTGGACGCCCCCGACGGCAAGGGTGCTCGGCGATTGCGGACATGTGCATGAAGTGTCACCTGGCGAAGTTCCCATCGGATCGACGGTGCAGATCCGTCCGGGCGACAAAGTTCCCCTCGACGGCATCGTGCTAACGGGCACGAGCGACATCGATCAATCACCGATCACCGGCGAAAGCATCCCTGATGAGAAAGTTGTGGGTGACACCGTTTACGCGGGCACCATCAATGGCGACGGCGTTTTAACGATTCAAACTACGAAAACCGCCGACGACTCCACACTCGCCCGGATCATACGAATGGTCAGCGAGGCGGGATCCAAACGCGCCGCCTCGGAACAGTGGGTAGAAAAGTTCGCCGCGATTTATACGCCGATCGTCTTCATCTCCGCCTTGCTCGTGATGCTGGTCCCGCCGCTGCTGCTCGCCGCCTCGTGGGAAAGTTGGATCTATCGCTCTCTGGTATTGCTGGTCATCGCCTGCCCATGTGCGTTGGTAATCAGCACGCCGGTGAGTGTTATCTCGGCACTGACGTCGGCGGCCCGACATGGTGTCCTTATCAAAGGCGGTGTGTTCATCGAGCTACCCGCGAACCTGGATGCGATCGCGTTCGACAAAACCGGCACGCTGACTCACGGCGAACCTTCTGTCGCCGAGGTTTTCCTCTCCGAACCTGAGTCTGGAATGCCGCAGCTCGGACGCGACCAATTTCTATCCCTCGCCGCGGCGATCGCTTCGCAAAGTAGCCATCCACGTTCGCTCGCGATCGCTGACTACGCCAAAAAACAACAGGTTCCCCCTCAAACCGCAACGGACGTAAACGCCATCCCCGGCAAAGGCACGATGGCGTCGATCGAAGGTCGGCTCTACTGGATGGGATCGCGGCGACTGATGCTCGACCAAAATGCCGGTAGTCAACATATCAGGGAGCGACTCGATTCGCCCAATTTTCGCGATCACAGCGTCGTGATACTCGGGCAAGACGAACACGTTCTCGGCGCCATCATGCTGCGAGACCCAATCCGCAAGAACGCGAAAGATGTCGTATCAAAACTCCGCTCCTCTGGAATCCGACATGTGTCGATGCTGACCGGTGACCATGATTCCGCGGCACAGCGAGTCGCTAACGCGGCAGGCATCGACGACGTCCATTCTCAATTGCTGCCCGAAGACAAAGTGGAAGTCGTTGGATTGATGGTCGAAGAGTACGGAAACGTTGCAATGATCGGTGACGGAGTGAATGACGCACCCGCTCTCGCGATCGCAACCCTGGGAATCGCAATGGGCGGTTCGGGAAGCGATGCCGCGATCGAGACCGCTGACATTACGTTGATGTCTGACGACCTCGATTTGCTGCCGTGGCTGCGTGATCATTCTCAGCGAACACTCTCGATTATTCGCCAAAACATCACGTTCGCATTGGGCATCAAATTTCTATTTGTCGTCATGACCTTTCTAGGCTACGCATCGCTGTGGGCCGCAATTGCTGCCGACACCGGCGCGTCGCTGCTGGTAATCTTCAACGCGCTGCGTCTGCTGCAGACACATCCGCCTCACGTAGAAAACCATTCCACGACGAATACGCAGCCGTACAGCAGTCACGACAGCCATCCCGAACATCATGATTGAGATCAAAGAAACGACAGACGGATGCAGCTTCCCGGTTCGGGTCACCCCGAAAGCCAAAAAGCCCTCCATCGGCGGGAAACACGACGGAGCACTCAAAGTCGCCGTCGCCGCTCCACCGGAAAACGGCAAAGCGAACGCCGCCGTCGAAGCATCCATCGCGAAATGGCTCGGCACCAGTAAATCAAGTGTTGAGATTACCGCCGGCCTTACCTCACGCGTCAAAACGGTGCTCGTGCAAGGCGTTACGAAGGACAGGGTCGCGACGGCAATCCGAGACATCGGCTGAAACTCGCTGAAAAACATCGCAACGCGAAACGAGCCGCCACGACCGCCGAAACCCGGTGGACACGTTAGCAATCCGGAACGACAACAACGGGCTCACGCCGCATCGGCCAGCAGTTAAACTATCTTGCCTCAGATCAACTCGTTGAAAACGGGCATAGACCGAAACCAAACCCCAACTATTTTCAGGCGTTCGGTGCATCCACACCAAAAGTGATCTGCCGGGTGCCGAGACATTGCGCTCACGTCACATCGCCAAACAACGCTTCCCCATTTGAACAACAAAAATGATGCCTTCTATCAAAACACTCCTTCTCGTCGCCTGCTTGTTGCATTGCACACCGTCGTTCGCCGCACCATTGGTATTCGAAGGGGAACAAGGCGTTGGAAAGGGGAAACACATCGTTTTCTTGGCCGGCGATCACGAATACCGGTCCGAAGAGTCGCTGCCGGCCCTAGCGAGGATCTTGGCGAAACACCACGGCTTCAAGTGCACCGTCCTCTTCAACATCGACCCCAAATCGGGCGAGATCGTCGCTGGCACTCCGTCCAACATGCCGGGAATGGAAGCACTCCAAACGGCAGATTTAGCCGTTGTCTTTCTGCGGTTCCAAAACTTACCTGCCGATCAGATGAAACACTTCGACGAGTACCTGCAGCGTGGCGGACCGGTCGTCGGAATGCGAACCGCAACACACGCGTTTCAAATTCCCAAAGGTCAACCGTACGAGAGGTACTCGTTCAAGAGCGAAGCAGCCGACTACAAACTCGGTTTCGGCCATCAAGTGCTCGGCCAAACTTGGGTCGGACACTACGGACGCAATCATCGCCAAAGCACACGAATCACAGTTCTCGATGCGATGCGTGATCACCCGATCGTTCAAGGCGTGAAGGACGTTTGGGTTCAAGCCGGCGCGTATGTTGGCAAACCGATTGACGGACAAATCCTGACGATGGCACAACCGCTCGAGGGAATGACGCCAGACTCGCCCATCGTCGAAAGCCTTCCACCGCAACCATCCGAATGGACACGAACCTACCAATCGGCCGACGGCAAGGACTTCCGCGTGTTCACGTCGCTCTACGGCACTCCGGAAGATCTCACCAACGATGGATACCGCCGATTGATGATCAACGGCATTTTCTGGGCAATCGGCCAGGAAGCGGCGATCACACCCGACCTGAACATCGATTTCGTCGGCCCGTTTCAACCGAACACGTTCGGCAACCAAACCCATGCCCTCGGGATCAAACCCGAAATGTACGAAGGCTACGAAAGCCCTATCCCGGCAAACAACAACACGAACCAACCGAAACGAAAAAAGAAATCGTAGTCGGCCGCATGTCCGGCTCAAATGTTGGGTAGAGGATCTTTTAAGAAGATCCTCATGCACCAGGATCTTTCAAAAGATCATTACCCCCTACCTAAAAACCCACAACCTAAAAACCAAGCCGCGTCGAAATACGACGGCGTTTTGAGATGGAACGCCTCAGGTCTCATAACCGTGCGGATGGGATTGATGCCAACGCCATGCGGTGGCGACGACGTCTTTCACGTCGGTGTATTTCGCTTTCCAGTCCAATACTTTCTCGGCGAGACTCGCATCAGCGACCAACTCCGCCGGGTCTCCCGGTCGTCTTTCGCCCATGACCGCCGGAATCGGATGACCGGTGACTTCGCGACAGGCGTCGACGATTTCGCGTACGCTGATTCCTTTTCCGGTCCCAAGGTTCACGCAGATTCCCTCGCCGAGTTTGAGCCGCTCGAGCGCTCGCAGGTGCGCGTCGGCGAGATCCTCGACGTGGATGTAATCACGGATACACGTTCCATCCGGGGTCGGATAATCGTCGCCAAAGATCGTAATACTTTCCCGCTGGCCGAGCGCTACCTGCAGCACGATCGGAATCAGGTGCGACTCCGGGTCGTGATGTTCGCCGATCTCACCGCTCGGTTTCGCACCGGCCGCATTGAAATAACGCAACGCCGCGTAACCAAAACCGTAGGCTTTCGCGTAATCGGCTAACGCCCGTTCGATGACCAGTTTGGTAAAGCCGTAGGGGTTGATCGGATTTTGCGGCGTCGTCTCCGCGATCGGCATCTTTTCCGGCTGGCCGTACGTCGCCGTCGTGCTGCTGAAGACGATTTTCTTGACGTCCGCCTGACGCATCGCTTCGAGCAATGCCAGCGTGGCGACCACATTGTTCTGATAGTAAATCGCCGGTTCGCGGACCGATTCACCGACTTCGGCGAATGCCGCAAAATGCATCACGACGTCGATCTCGTTCTCTCGCAGCGTTTTCTCGACCAATGCGGAATCAGTCAGGTCGCCTTTGACAAACGTCTCCGCGGGGACCGATTCCGCGTGACCGCGGGAAAGATTATCGAAAACAACCACACGGTGACCTTCGGCGAGTAACCGCGCGACCGCATGCGAGCCAATATACCCGGCTCCACCAACAACCAAAACGTTCATCAGAATCAATCCGAGAGGGACAATCGTCGATAAGAATCGCATGGTAACCAATCAAGTGATTTGCTAACACGGGACACGGACGTCCAGGCCCCCAAGTGACCACGGCCCCTCTCGTCCTCCTGGCCCACGATCAAACATCCGGCGACGAGAAATTTCGCATGGCAAAACGACTGACTAAGTTGCAGATGTTGCAAAACGGAGCCACCGCTCCAAAGAAAGTCGACGCGAGCGATTCGATTTGTGCGGATTTCCTGATTTATCTCAAGCGAGAATGCCACCTCGCCAAGAACACCGTCGACGCGTACCGCCGCGACATGATGCAGTTCGTCAAATGGCTCGACGGCCGCAAGCCGGAAACGATGGGAGTGAGCGATCTTTCGGATTTCATCGGATTTTTACACGATCGGGAGCTCGCTCCGGCGTCAATCTCACGCAACATCGTCGCCGTCCGCACCTTCTACAAATACCTGCAACTCGAAGGCATCGCGACCGAAAACCCTGCTGAACTGCTCGCGACACAAAAGTCCTGGCAACGAATGCCTGGGGTCCTGTCTCCGTCGGAAGTCGATGCATTTTTGTCGGCGGTAAAGAAGAGCGATCAGTTCTGGGAACGCGATCGGGCACTCCTCGAGGTTCTCTACGCGACGGGATGTCGTGCTTCGGAAGTCTGCTCGCTGCGGGTCCGCGACCTGTCGCTCTCCGAAAAGCACCTCCGCTGTCACGGAAAAGGTGACAAACAACGGATGGTGCCGATCGGCGGTCGAGCCATCGCGGCGATCGAATTGTATCTCTCGCACGCCCGAGGCATCCTGGCTGCGAGAGGCCCGAGCCTTTGCGACGAGTTATTTCTCTCCCGCGGCGGCCGCCCTCTCGATCGCGTCCAGTTATGGCGACTGGTCAAACGATACGCCGAACGCGTCGGTATCCTGTCCGAGATCAGCCCCCACTCGCTACGCCACAGTTTTGCGACCCATCTACTCGCCGGAGGTGCGGATCTGCGTCAAGTTCAAGAGATGCTCGGCCACGCGAGCATTCAAACGACACAAATCTACACGCACGTCGAACACAGCCGACTGCAACGCGTCCATCGCGAGTTTCATCCTCGCGCGTGAAAATGGGCGTTGCATCTTTCGGTCAGCGTCGTGCATCAACCCAACACATCAATCGGCCGCCGATCGCAACGCGATCATCACTTCCCGCTTTCCACCGGGAGGCCCCGGAACACGCTGTACCGAGAAACCCGCGGACTCCATCCGTCGCCGGATTTCGGAGGCAACGCAGTAGGTCACCAGCCGACCACCGGGCCGAATCTTTTCAGCCAGCGTTTGCAGGAACCCGACCGTCCATAACTCGGGACTCGTTTTGGGATCAAACGCATCGAGATAAACCGTGTCGACGAGAACATCTTCGCGAGCCAAAAAATCGACCGCGTTCCCAACGATGATCTCGACATGTCGGTTCACCGACGGCGTCCAATTCACTCGCGGAAGAGGATGTTGCTCGCCTAAGCGAAGCTCTTGCTTATCGGCCGCGTCCCCCTCGACCGTCCGCAGCGGCTCGATGTGCTCTTCGTACAAACGCAGATACTCTTCAACCAACTCTGGATGCCGCAGACCTCTTCCGAGATCGAGTTGCCGTAGCGTTTCGGTCTTTAGCGGAGCAACCTCGACGCTGATGTATCGAAGCGGGCAATCATTCGCAACGGCATGGTCCAAGGTGCGAAGCATCGAGAGCCCGGTACCCAATCCGATCTCGAGAATCGTGGCCGGCCATTGACTCGTCGCCGAGTCTCCGTCTTCTTGCGAGAAGCCGCCGTTATTTCGATAAACATGATCACACTCCGCCGCCGCACCACATCGACTGTGATACGAAACGTCTGTGTTCACGTCGACCAAAGTGCGACTTTGATCGTCGGTAATTTCGATCACCCAACCGGGTTCCGGACTCGTCAATTGAGGACGACGGGGAGGAGCCATTGCAACGTTCTCATGCGAATCTTCGATCGCAAATAAAACCGATTTGCCGCGTTCATCCGCGATGACTACGGAGTCGCTAATTCTGACATAGACTCCACGCGATTGCGACCTGACGCCTTTGCCCGGTAGAGCATTTCATCGCACCGGCTGAAGACATCTTCCCAATTTTCGTTGTTGCCGGCTTTCACCAATCCCGCACTCGCAGTGACTCGAATTTCGTAGTCGCCGATCTGCATCGTCATTTCCTCCAAACGTTTTAGGACCGTCTGGATTTGCTCTCGGGCCTCTGCGAACGAATCCCCCTTCATCATCACCGAAAACTCTTCGCCGCCAAAGCGAACAATCGACGAGGAATCCGAAGCGTTCTCGACCAGCACCCGAGCCGAACGCTGCAACACCACGTCGCCAACACAGTGGCCGTACCTGTCGTTGACTTCCTTAAAACGATCTAAATCGATCAGAGCCACGAACAGTGCCTGACCGATTGCCTGCGTTTCGGCGAGGAAATGCGTGTAACGTCGTTGCAGATTGCGGCGGTTGGACAACCCCGTCAACGGATCGTTGTCAGCCTCGGCGAGGTACCCCAGAACCATCCGTTGCCGTTCGATCGCAAATCGAATCACTCGAACCAGCGACGCGGTCGTGAAATGCCCTTTGGCGACGTAGTCCTGGGCACCACACTGAATCGCATGAATTGCGAGTTCATCGTCATCGTGCCCGGTCAACACGATAATCGGAAGACACGAGTCCAGGGCGCGAAGTTGCTCGAACGACTCGGCACCCCGCGCATCGGGAAGGTTGATATCGACAAGCGCAACGTCGTAGCTGTTGGCCTGCAACTGATCGATCGCCGATCCCATGTTGCTGACATGGTCTACCGAGATCTTCGCCTTGTCTTGTTTTTGAAACGAACGCTGAATGATCGAGGCATCCATGGGATCATCCTCAATCAACAGAACCCGATAGTGCTTCATGGAGAAGCATTCCCCGGTGCGAGGCGCAATCTGTTCTCGATTTTGCGCTTCCAATTCGGTAATGATTCCGGCGTATGCGTTCATGTCCTTTATGTTCCCACACAGTCGAGTTGACATGGGAGCGCCGGCCAGCAAAAGCTTGCCCACCTAACCGTCGCTCCACGCTGAACAGTGGGACAGGTATTCAACAAGAGATACGCGATTCAAAGGCAAGACTGAACATTCGCGTTCAATCACGCACGAAGGTTCCGATTGTGCGGAACGAACCGATTACATCACTCGCGTGACGAGTTCGCTCACCGAGATCAGATCGCGTTATCGCTTCTTGCCGCCGCGCAAGAATTTTTCCATAGCCGCCGGTAGCGGTGATTCGACCGTTTTCATTTCACCCGTCACTGGATGATGGAACGACAATGACTTCGCATGCAGTGCGATCCTTCGTCGGATCCACCGGGGATGCACGGCTCGTTTCGGCTCGTACTTTCTGTCACCTAAAATCGGATGTTTGGCGTGAGCAAACTGCACACGAATTTGATTGCGTTTGCCTGTCGGCAACGACACCTCGACATACGTGGCGTCCTCCATTCGTTTCAACACGCGGTAATGCGTGATCGCCTCTTCGCTGTGCTTGGAAGGAGCCGTCACATAACGTTCGAGATTGTTCCCCGTTGCCAAATGCGTCCGGAACGTTCCTTCGTCGTCAGACAATTCCCCGGCCACGATCGCGGAATAAATACGCTCCGGTTTTTGCTGTTTGAATTGCTCGATGAGCAACTCGGCGACAGCGAGATGTTTCCCGAAAATCAACAATCCACTGACATCCCGGTCGAGCCGATGGACCAAACAAGCCTCACGTTCGCTTCGTGAGTGACTCAGATAGATCGACACGCGATCGACCAATGTATTGCGATCGCCACGATCCGTGGGGACCGTCAACGTCCCGGCCGCCTTGTCGACCACAATCACGTGATCGTCTTCGTACGCGACTGTGAACGTTCGGTCATCCCACCGACGCTCTTTCTTTTCCCGATAACGTTGCGTCGGGTCAAAACGCACCTCGACGCAATTCCCGGGCTCGAGCGACCTGGCCGACTCGCAACACAATTCCCCGTCGATCCAAACGCATCCCCGATCGATCAATCCCCTGGACTGGCTGTGCGACGTCTCACACACACGCCGAACAAACGCATCGGTGCGTCCCGCGGTTTCTTCGGTAACGGTCTCGGAAATTTGTTTCAACGCCATCGGGAAATCGATTCCTGCAAATCGTAGGAGCCGTCAAGGCTCGAACCAGTTTCATCAGAACGGCCTAAGTTACCACTCCGGTCACCGTTTCAATATCCCTCGCCGGGACGATCCCCGCTTGAATTGTCCCGATCACCGCACCACTCACCGACACGAGCAATTCCCAGGTCGCCGCCTCAGGCAGATCCGAGTAATCGGCACGACCGGCACGGCTTGACGCGCAGACGTCCGCGACCGACCGGATTTCGGACTTTACGGCCTCTCCGATGAGGGGGGCGACCTAGCGTTGATGGCATCGGCGGAGAGTTTGCCGTTTGCTGACTGCGTTTTTGTCACGCGGATCCACCTTCTCACTCATATCGCAAAATCCACACTGCAATGTCAGCCGAACCGAATAACAAGCCGACCAACAAGAAACGTTCACAAACGGTCATTGATCGTGAAGTGCAGTACGGTGTTGTCTGGAAAATCGCCGTACATTGGTTGGCCCTTTTCGCATGCAACTCGATCGCGTTGGTGATCTGGGTCGGGCTTTTCGAACAGCCCGACGTCAGCTGGAAACAAACCGTAGGCGATAGTTTTCGCAGGTTCTTGCCGTTCTTCGTGATCACGGCAGCGTTGATTCCCGCGTTCGTGCTCGACACGCTGAAACTGACCAACCGATTCGCGGGTCCGGTCTCGAGACTCCGAACCGAAATCAACAATGCGGCGGAAGGTCGACCGGTGCGACGTTTGAAATTCCGCAACAACGACTACTGGCGTGAGATTGCCGACGGGTTCAACGCTTTGATCGACCGCGCCGGGCTCTCCACCGAACAAAACGACGCGACGAACGCTGCGAAATAGTAGACGGACAACGTCACTGCCCCACGAAATTGCCCGCCGAATACGAAAACATGATCTACCGAGCCAAACGCAGATTGCCACACGCCCCCATACGCCTTCGTCCCGGTTACCACCGGCGTCCGAAACGGCGTGGCGCTGCGGCTGTCGAATTCGCGGTCTGTCTCCCCATTCTCGTGCTTTTGGTTTTCGGTTCGATCGAAGCGTCGTGCATGATCTTCCTGAAACAAACGTTGAATGTTGCCGCCTACGAAGCGAGTCGTGTTGCGATCCGAGACGGACAAAGCACCGCCGACGGCACCCTGTCTGCCCGCCGGATTCTCGAAGGCCGTGCCGTCAACGACTTTGACATCCGCTTCCCCAACGGAGAAGCACTCGACGCCGATCGCGGCGATGAAGTAGTCGTCGAAGTCAGTGCACCGAGCGCACCGAACAGTCCACTGATCGGTCAGTTCGTAGCCAACCGCCTGCTGACCGCTCGCGTCGTGATGATCAAACAATAATGCTTGCCCCTTTTTAGTCACGACACTGCCTTTCAACCCGACACTGTCGCCCACGCCTGTTCGTGCGGAGATCACTCACATGAATTCGAAACCATCGGCCTCCATCCCCGCAACGCCCGTGCACGACCAACGATCTCACCCGCAGGGACATTCGGAATTCCGCAGTCCCCCCGCCAAACACAGAAGACCAGGTGGCGTGAAACGCGCTGGACAACCACGACGTGGTGCGATGTTGATCCTGATCGCGATCATGCTATTCATGTTCCTGATCACGATGGCATTTTCGATCGACATCGCACAAATGCATCTTTCCCGTGCCGAACTTCGGACGGCTTCCGACGCGGCTGCCAATGCCGCGGCAACGACGCTCGCCGACACACTCGATCGCAACGCGGCAATCGCCCGTGGTCAACAGATCGCCGCAGCCAACCGGGTCAACAACGATCCGCTGCTGCTCGCCCCCGGTGATTTCGACTTCGGTCGCAGCGAACGACAAGTAAACGGCAAATATGCATTCACCACTGGAGGCGAACCCCTCAACGGGGTCCGAGTCAACGGTCGCCGCACCGTAGGATCACGTTCTGGCGCGGTACCGTTGCTCTTTGGAAACGTGACAGGCACCAACATCTTCGAACCGTCGATGACCGCAACTGCGACTTACATTGAACGTGACATCACCTTGGTGATCGACCGCAGTGGCTCGATGTCGGGACGCAAATTTGCGGATCTCGCCGCCGCGATCCAGATCTTCACCGATTTGCTCAGCACCACACCCGTGGAGGAGGAAGTCGGCTTGGCGTCGTACAACGACCGTGCCTCGGAAGACGTTCAATTGACCGAAGACTTCGGCGAAATCACCACCGCGATGGGACGGATTCGAACCGGTGGTTTCACGAGCATCTCGCGTGGAATGCAGGCCGGACAAAACATCGCCAGTCGCGGTCGTCCTCCGGAATTTGTCGAGAGAACGATGATCGTGATGACCGACGGACAACACAACCGCGGCATCGAACCTCGAATCGTCGCCGAAGATCTCGCCGACGAAAAAGTCACCATTCACACGATCACGTTTGGCAACGGTGCTGACATCGCTCGCATGCGAGAGGTCGCCGACATTGGCGGCGGACGCCACTACCATGCGTTGACCGGTGCAGAATTGCAGGAAGTTTACCGCGAAATCGCACTAACCCTCGGCACCGTCCTGACGGACTGAGCACACTGATCTGGGCCCCGCCCCCTGGTTTGCCCGAAAGGGTCGGTTCCCATCGATGCCGTTGATCGATTTTTTTCCTGGATTGCACATGCCTTTCATAACCTCTTCCCATCACAACGATGCCGTCCATCGGATGAAACACGTCCAGCCGCGCCGAAACAATCGCACCGGTGCTGTGGCCGTTGAGTTCGCGGTTGTTGCTCCGCTGCTGTTTTTGTTTTTCTTTGCCGGGTTTGAGTTCTGCCGCGTGGCGATGATTCGTCACACGGTCGATAACGCGGTTTACGAGGGCGCTCGACGTGGGATCATACCGGGCGGCACCAACGCGGAAGTTCGCGCCGAAGCGGAACGAGTGCTGAGCACGATCGGGCTGCGCGACTTTTCACTCGTCGTCACTCCCGCGGTCATCGACGACGATACCGACGATGTCACGGTTCGCCTGACCGTTCCGTTGGACGTCAATACATTCGTGCCCGCTCAGTTTTTCGTGGGGAAAGAAATCCAGCGTGAGCTGACGATGAGACGTGAAGGTCGTTGAGCCAGGAAACCAATTCGTTAAACTGAGAAGGATCGACCGCAGCGGTCTTACGATCGATGCGTTACGCGTCGGCCCCTCTGCAGGCGGCACCTTCACTTCATCGCAGCGGTTTGCCTGTGAGGCGCTCAACAAACAACCCCGTCGCTCCCGGCACGACTCGGGTACTGCTGATCGATTTGGACAATTGTCCTCATGAGGTGCTCAACCTCACCACGACGGCCGAGCGATATGATTTGATCATCGCTTCTCATGGTCTCCAGGAACCACGCGTTCCACTCGGCATGGCGTCGGTGCTCGGCCTGTTGATTGCTCAAGGTAAAATAGAAATTTGGGCAATGCCGGCGGGGAAAAACTCAGCCGACTTCGGATTGACCTTCATCGCCGGTCGGCTGTCCGCAGAACTCCCCAAGGACGCGGTATTCGAAGTCGCTTCGAAGGACAAAGATCTCGATCATGCGGTCGACCTTTTGACCAGAACCGGATTCGCGGCCATGCGAGTCGATTCGTCGTCCAATTCTGACGTCAAACCTCCCACAACCGCCGAGGTCTCTGTGCTCGCCAGCCGCATTGCGAGTTCGTTCAACGGTCGCGGAGCCAAGTCACGGCCGAAGCGTAAACGCAGCCTTCACGCGGTTGTTAAAGCCCGCGGGCCGACTCCCGATCACGGAATGTCCGCCCTCAAAGAACTTGAGCGAGCTGGAGCCATCGCATACAACCGGCACGGTATCCCCACATACGACGACGAAACCCTCAAATCACTCGCGTCGCTCGCCCCAAAGAAAAAGAACAAGACCGAAGCCCTCGAGCTGAAGAAACTCATCCCGCCGAAACGCGCGGCTCGGAAAACAAACGAGTCGCAACTGACCCTATTCGAATACGACGAACCTGAAACCGCAGCCGAAATCGAGACTCTACCGCTGGATCTTTCCAATGCGTGTGCCAACGTCCTGGATCGGCATCCAATCGAAGAGCCAATCCAAGACACGATCAATAACGACGACGTTCCGTTCTAACACAGGCGAACGGAACGCCGTATTTGCTACTGTGTCGATGCATGACGCTCGAGTGTCGCCCAACCAAAGGCTCGAACGACATCAAACCATTTCGCGAATGGACGCGTCCGAATCCAGTAGCTAGATTCGCCAGAACTCAGACTCCTGAATTCTGGTCACCATCCCTAGCGACATTGCTTACATCATCTTTGGTTATGACCTAGGTGACGTATTCTTCTTCGGCTTCGCCCGATGGTCTCGAAATTTCTCCGGTATCCTCGAGATGCCGCACGATGTCGACGATCTTCTGCTGCACCGCTTCGACTTCGCTGATTCGAACACTGCCGAGGTAGCCCATTTCTTCTTTGAGATTCTCGGCTGCCCGGGAACTCATATTGCGGAGCACCTTCTCCTGCAACCCGGAACTCGCACCCTTGAGCGCCATCGCCCACTGCGCGGTTTCGACGTTCTTGAGCAGCGACTGGATATCGCGATCGCCTAGTTTGATGATGTCTTCGAAGACGAACATCAAACGACGAATCTCTTCGGACAACTCGGGATCTTCGCGGCCGAGAGATTCCATAATCGTGCGTTCGACGGCACGTTCGACAACGTTGAGAATTTCGGCCACGCTCTCGACGCCGCCCATGTTGCTTTGTTGCTGGTTGACCATGCTGCTCAACCGCATTTCCAAACCGCGTTCGAGTTCGGCGACCGCGGCGGGGCTCGTCCGACCGATATTAGCGACTCGCCGAATCACCTCGAGCTGCTTCTCTGCATCGAGTCCAGCCATGACTTCGGCCGCGTAGGTCGATGGCACATGACTGAGCAACAGCGCGATCGTCTGAGGATGTTCATCGCCGATGAACTGCAACAACGTTTGCGTGTCCACTTTCTTAACGAAGCCGAACGGCATCGCCTCGATCGTCTGCTGCAGATTCCCGATCAACTCCGCGGCATCCCGGCCGAGAGCCTCTTTGATCAGCTCCTTCGCGCGTTCGAGACCACCGGGACTGGCATAGATGGAACTCGCCTTACTCGTCAGGAACTCCGCGATCACCACCTCTTGCTCATCGCCACCGACCGAATCGATCTGAGCGATCTTGATACTGATCAATTCGATCAAACGTGGCGGCAACTGCCCGAGCACCTTGGCTGCCGTCTTGGTCGGCAGACTCATCAACAGAATCGCCGCCTTGCTCAAACCGCGTTCTTCGGCTGTTGATATGGAAAGAGTGTCAGTCATCGAGTCATTCGTAATCGTTCGAAAGAAGATGCCCGGTTTGCGGACGGGTTGCTCTCTCCTATTTCGACTATTTAAGCCGGAATCCTCAACGAGTTCTCATGTCAAGGACGTGCCCTCGCAATCGATACAACCGATCGCCTTCAAGTGTTGTCGTCACGTTTCCTAGTCCATCGAAGCGTTACAAACTGCGCCGTACGTATACCTTCGATGTGCCCCGGCCAATGACCGAGTGAAACCTCGCGTCGATCGATGGGCCCCACCGCAATGTCTGCTCGCGGAGTCTGTCCGTCCTGCTCACTTGCTCCGGCCTCGTTGTCGGCCGAGACAATCGCGTTTGCCAGCCGCATCCAGTGTTCGCGGCTCATGTCACGTCGTGGCCAGTCTCGCTCTGCAAACACTTTTTGACAGGCAGCGACAACGATCGGTATCTCTTGAGCCAGCGAATCGGAGTGCGGCCAGCGTTCCAACGACGTCTTGGTGGTTGACCACGACATCACCGATGGGCGAGCGAATTGAATCAGCTCAACGCTGCCTGAATTTTGTCCCCGCCGGTCAACTTCGGAATCTGTGGCGACAAACGCATCAATCCACTGCCGAGCCATCCGCCCGATCAGGTCATCCGTTTGCCATTGATTCTCGGCCGCACGCGAGATCGCATCGACAGCATGCGGGAACCGCAATCGCAACGTGGGCAACGCCTCGTGCCGAATCCAATTGCGTGTGTAGCGAGTGTCTTGGTTGCTGGCATCTTCACGCCACGTCTGTCCGATTTCTTGCAAACCGGCCCGCAGTTCCTCGCGGCGAAACGTCAACAGCGGACGGCGGATCACGAAATCGCTGCCCAACGGACGCGCCGGCTGAATCCCTCGCAATCCCGCTGCGCCGGTTCCCCGGAGCAGATGATGCAACACCGTTTCGGCTTGGTCATCGCAGGTATGGGCCAGCACGACGTACCGGCACCCCGTTTCCGCGGCGGTCCGAGCAAAGAAGTCGAGTCGATCCTGACGTAGACCTGCTTCGGCATCGCAGGAACCATCACTCCCGGCTTGCCCGACATACAGTGTCACGCCCAAACGTGTTGCCAATTCACGCACGAACGCCTCGTCCGCATCGGATTGTTTTCCCCGCAACCGATGGTTGAAATGCGCGATACAAAGTGGCGGAGCGCCCCGATCGGCCTCGGCATGCCGCATCCGATATCGCTCTACAATCAACCGAGTCAACGCGACACTATCCGCCCCACCGCTGCACCCAATCAGGGCCCCGACGTCGCTCGACGTATCCGACCAAACCTCGCGAAAACGTTCACGAAGGCAATTCCAAAGCGGCATCGAACAATCTTCCGATGCATTCATCGCTTCGCCACCACGATCGCCGACAGATAGAGAACGTCGGCCACAAACGAAGAGGCGTTTTCGAAACCGTCAGACCGCACCGCGGCTACTGGCCCGGCAAACCGCCGGCCGCAGGAAGTCCACCTGCCCCAGGAAGCCCACCCTCGGCAGGTTGATCGGCGTCGCCTCCACCCACGTTTCCAAAACCGGGGAACATCGGCAGGACAGGGTTTTCCTGAATCGATGTGTCCTCTTCCTCGTAGTCGACCTCGATACCGGCGAGATCACCGAGAACCGGACGCTGCGTGTCCAACGCCTCGAGCCATTCTTCCAACGTATCGAGTTGCTCATCGTTCACGACAGCAGACACTTCGAGAATTCGATCGACCCACTCTTGAACTTCCGCGCGTTGATTCTCGGGCACGCCCGCCATCAAACCGCTCGGCTTTTCCTCGGGCGTTCCTTTTGCGGAGCCCGTCGCGCCTTGCAGCAATTGCTGCAACACGAAATCGATCTTTCGTCGCGACAGGTTGACTTCGGGCGGCTGCGGATTGGCGATCGTCTGCATCATTCCGTAGCCCATATCCATCCCCATTCCCATATCCATATCGGGCCCCATGCCCATACCCATTCCCATCTCCATCCCCATTTCCATGTCCATATCCATTTCGGGTCCCATTCCCATGCTTGGGTCACCCATCATGCCACTCGGCGCACGTCCTTTGCGAGTCGCAGTGATGGCTTTGGGTTTTTCAGGCGCCGCTTTTCGAAGGAAATCGATCGGGTTGGGCGGTTGAGATTGTGCGGGACGCGGTCGAGTTTGCGCCGCAAAACGATCGAGTTCGGATTGCACGGCATTGAACGCGCGAGCCGACCACTGCTTCATCACCTCGCCGGGATTTTCAACTTTGCCCTCCAAACCCGATTGAAAACCACCGAGTTTGGATGCCGAGTACAGTGCGATCAGGTCAGGTTTCTCTTCCGACGTACTGATACTGATCAACTGTGTTCCCAACGTCGCGTCGTTGGGGGCACGTAGAACATTCAAAATATCAACCGCGAATCGCTGCAGGTACGCGTGAGCCTTCGGATCTCGCGAGTCAGGCACCTCCTGCTTGAGCAGTTTGTTCATCTCGGCCACCAACGCGGTTTTATCGTCCGGCTTCATGACGGGGAACGCCAACCGCGTGTAGTGGTGTAGTCCGTGCAGCGCTGCAGCGCGAATTCCGTCACTCTCGCTTTCGTCGGTGTAAAGCTTAAACAGAATCGGATAGCTGTAACGCAGTGGCAATGGTGGCCGTCCGTTGGCGATGTCCATTGGTTTCTCGTTCAACCGTGCTAGAGCATTAATCGCATTGATCCGAGCCGCCGGGAGATAGTTACCTTCGGCAACCTGTTTCATCCCGACAAAGGTGCCAGCCAACAAGGTTCGGGTACCGGCACTACCGATCCGTTGCGCACCGTCGACGTCTTTGAGCAGTCCCTCAATGATGCCGCTGAGTTCCGGAAGAGTCTCTCGCTGGGTAATCTTCCAGGGGATGTATTTCTCGAGATAGAACTTGGACATCCCCGGAGCGGAAGAGTCCACTTTGCCCAAATCCTTCGCAGTCTTGAGCTGCATGACTGCTCGTTCGAGCTGAGAAGCTTTTTTCGGATCTTTGAACGCTTCAAATGCCTGCGGTAATTGGATCTCGTCAAACTGCTGGGCTGAGGCGATACCGGAGAGCATCCACCAGAGCGTCGCCACCACCGCCATCGCAAACCACAGCCTGACCGCCCATCGTCTGCGTTCTCGACCGTCCACGCCGGTCTGCGCGGCAACCCGAGCCGAACCGAAATGCGGCGTTGGTACCGATCGATGCTCAACCCGCGTGATTCCCGTCCGAGATGATTTGTCCGATGACGAATCGGCAGCGGTTGGGTTTTGGGTTTGGTTGGATAGTTCGTTGTGCAAACGCAACGCCACACCTGTGTTGAGAGAAGAGGGCGGAGACAACCGCAGTCGCCTTGCAATAGGAACCCCCATTATTCACCGAAAGGGCATCCGACGTCAACGAAAATCGTCCCGGACGGCGGAAGATCGCGTGTTTCGGCGGGCTCTCAACTCCCGCAAAAAACGAAAAAAGGCGAGGCCGACTCCGAAGAGCCGACCCCGCCTCGCACGGGGGGACGCTTTTTATCTTGGTGTAGCCGTCATGTTGTCTTCAGCGTTCCCTTGACACAACGAATCATAGTTCCGCTCTGAGCCGGGCTCGCGGAATCCTGCATGTTTTTGTGTCAATGCAGCACAGATCACCGCCGCTGACGAGGCTTGATGCGGTTTTTGCCGGTTGTGCCGGTTACGGCTTGATTCCCGCCAACCGCGGATCTCCACCACCCTCGCGAGCGCACGCCGCCAACGATCCCCCAACGAAAGTTGGCAATTCGACGCATGACAGTCTGTTTGGATTGAGTTTTAGAGGGAATGTACCGATTAATACGGTTGGAGGGGGGCCTCCGTCACGGAAGGAGAATTTCGTCGCCGAAGTACTGGCGGGCGAACATTGGGCGTAGCGACGTTGGTCGCCCCATCCTGCCGTGTCCATTTCATCGATCTTGAAACGGAAGTGACGGAATTATGATTCTCATCAAACGGTTGCAATCGCTCTTTGCCAACTGCAACACCGGGCAGCCCAATCCTGTGGGGCATACGGCCCGAACGAACCAATTCAACCGTGTCGCGAAACGGCCGGCTATTTCAACGCTCAGCATCGCCTGCCTTTCGTGCGTCGTGTCCACCGGTCTGGCCAATCCGGCAAACGCACAACGTCCGATCGTGCCAGGAACCGGCAGCGAAATCATCGGCGTCGCGGATGACTTCGAAGATCCGAGTTGGCAATACGTTCCCAACAATCCCAAGAGCACCGAAGACATCGACGAAAACCAACGGGGCCCCATGGGCAAAAGCACCAATGGTCGTTGGTACGAAGGGATCAAACGCGGACACCCGGACATCGTTCGTCGCGTGCCGACGCCACCCGGTGGTCTCCCCGGCAGCAATGGTTCTTTGTTGCTCCGCAGTAAGTTCACCGGAATCCCCGGCCAAGCCAGCGGCACGATGCACCAGGATGACTTCATCTGCAACGTACAATATCGCCTGAAACGACGCATCGATATTTCGGAGGCCCCGAGCGTAACAACTCGTGTTTTCCTTCCACCGGTTGCAGAATGGGAAAACCGATCCGGTCCACACTTCGGATTCCGCTTGGCACTCGAAACCACCGCGATGATCGAGAAAGAGGTGGGCTTCTTCAAACGCAAAGTGGAAGAACTCGGCAACGAGATCTACTGGCCAGGAATGTTTGTCGAGTTCGAAAGTAAGAACCAAACGCGTCGTGCCGATGACTACGCTTACCTTCGCATCCGCAGCAACAAAAACGGCGGTGACTTCCGCGGCCCACAAATCACCACAACAGGTTGGTGGACCCTTGGAATGAGCGTCACCCCGGACGGCATGGTTCACTACTACGCCTCACCGGGTGTGGACGACCTCACCGAAGACGACTACATCACCAGTCAGTTTCCATACAGTTATCGCGCCGAACGCTTTCGAACGTTCTTCTACAACGTCTGCAGTGCCGATGACGGTCAACGTTGGAGCACCTCATTCGTGGTCGATGATCCGAAGGTCTTTGTTCTTCGCCCCAAAGGTGGACTCAAAACCGCCGGTCGATCAACACGCACGACGCGTTAACAACAATGCAACGACCGCGTTGACCCTGATCACTTCAGGGCAATGCCGGATGCGAACACGTGAAGCTTGCGGTCGAGAGCCCGCCTCAAAGAGACGGACCTCGGTGGAGGCGAAGACGCGAGTTTCGATCGGTCACCGCGTCACGCGATTGGCTCAGCGGAGCGAGTCCGCGAAAGCAGCTTGCAGACACTTCTTCGCATCGTCACCACGCGTCGAATCGATCACGACGTTCACTTGCAACTCGCTCGTTGCGATCATTTCAACATTGATTTTCGCGTCGGCGAGTTGTTCGAACAAAACCGTTCCGACTTGTGTGTGACTTCGCAGCCCGATCCCGCTGACGCTCAGCTTGGTGATTCCGGCTGCCCCGCGAACGTCGCGCATCGAGTGGGCTTCACAGATCGACTTGGCAACCTTCAATCCTGCATCGAGGTCGTTGTCATCAATGGTGAAACTGACACTCGTGCTGCCGTCGACTCCGTCGTATCCCTGAATGATCATGTCGACAAAGATTCCGGCGCGACCGATCTCTTCAAACACGTCCGCAGCGACACCGATCTGATCCGGCACACCATCGAGCGTCACACGAGCCTGACCTTCCACGATCGAGATGTCGGTTAGCGTCAACGCCTCCAACGCATCGTTTTGCAACCGCTCGACAACGTCGTCGACGTCCGCCTCGCGGCTGGAATCGGCTTGGATCGACGCCCAAGTTTTGGCATCGGCCGGGCGTTCATGCAGTGCAAACGCCTCGTGCACCGCACGCAACGCGTTGGCCGCATGATCGCGAGGCACCAACGCAGAAATTTTGATCTCGCTCGTGGTGATCATGTGGATGTTCACACCCGCGTTGCCGAGCGCGCGAAACATCCTCGCGGCAACCGATTTCTGACTCGCCATCCCCAACCCGACGACGCTGACTTTGGAAACGTCCGCATCATGAGTCAAACCGGTTGCCCCAATTTTCTCCATGATCGAGTCCAACGCCGAAAGTGTCAGTTCCAACTCGTCACCGGGAACCGTGAAGGAGACGTCCGCTTTTCCTTCCGCACCGATGTTCTGGACGACCATGTCGACGGCAACCTTTTTCTCCGCGATCGCCGAGAACACCGTCTGGCTAATCCCCGGCACGTCCGGAACGCCGAGCACGGTGATGCGAGCCTCGTCCTTGGTCAACGCGGCACCACTGACCGGTGAACTTTCCGATTCCGGCTGAGCCACGATCATGGTGCCGTCACGATCCGAGAAACTGCTCCGGACGTGAATCGGCACACCAAACTTTTTCGCAAATTCGATCGACCGGGAATGCATCACGCCGGCACCGAGCGACGCCAGTTCGAGCATCTCGTCATAACTGATCACGTCGACCCGCCGCGCTTCAGGCAGCAACCGCGGATCGGTCGTGTAAACGCCGTCAACGTCCGTATTGATCTCACAGGCATCCGCCCCCAAAACCGCCGCGAGCGCGACCGCGGTCGTGTCGCTGCCGCCGCGGCCGAGCGTGGTGATGTTCAGGTCATCGTCGATCCCTTGGAAACCCGCCGCGACAACGATGTGGCCTTCGTCGAGGTGTTTTTCGATCCGGCCGGTGTCGATTGACCGAATCCGTGCCTTGCTGTAGCTGCTGTCGGTCTTCATCCCGAACTGGCCGCCGGTGAGGCTGACGGCTTTCGCGCCGAGATCATCGATCGCCATCGCGACCAACGCGACACTGGTTTGTTCGCCCGTGCTGAGCAACATGTCCATCTCACGTGCCGGCGGCTTGTCACTCACCGCAGACGCTAACCGCAGCAGCTCGTCGGTCTGTTTGCCCATCGCACTGACGACCATCACGACACGATGCCCCTGTTTTTGGGCACGAATCGCTCGGCGAGCCGCGGCGCGAATCTTCTCAGGATCGGCAACCGACGTGCCGCCAAATTTCTGGACAATCAATGACATGGTCAGACGGGTGTGTTATCTCGATAGGGAAGACGAATGAAGCATATTCGAGGCAGGAGCGACGTGAGCCTGGCAATCCGCCAAGATGCGAGCTTACCAGGAGGACTATTTTCCTAAAAGCGGCTCTGTTTCGGGCGCCCCGCAATTGAGCAAAACACGCCGGATAAAAGCAGCACCGGTTCTCCGACCGCACAAATCTTGTCAGAGCGCACGAATCGGCCTCCGATCCCCAAGAAGGTAATCACTCTCATGGCCAAGCGACTCGTCATTTTTGTAATCGCGTTGTTTGTCGGGCTGGTGGCTCTGATCACGGTCCCGATCGGACTGCGGCAAATGCAAATCGCCCGCCGCATCCACGCGGTCCGGGCTTCCGGCGCTCCGGCGGGTATCGATGATCTGCAATCCGCCATCGCGTGGGACCAAAGTAACGCCGCCTGGCATCTCGATCGTGCCCAAAAGGAAGCCGAGAAACTGTTCACGGCCATCGCCCCGGTCCTCTACTCGGACGAAACATTCGATTGGCGAAACGGGCTGTCCCAACCAGACCGCGACGGGATCACGTCCGCGTTTGAAAATCACCCTTCCGTGATGACCGCGGTCGATTCAGCGATACGGTGCGATCGGTATTTCAGCATCGACCAACCGGTCACGACGGCATCCGCGTTTCAACAAAAACTCCTCGACGCGGCAGGACTTCCCCGCACGATCCAGCGAACCCTGGCGTGCCGCTGTCGCTTTCTCGCCGCGATCGGAGAATACGAACAGGCAGCGAGCCTCGCCCTGAAAGGACTCCACCTGGTTCGATTGCAAGAACAGGATCCAACGATCGTCAACTTCATGGTCGCGGCCGCCTGCCGGAACCCGCTACTGGACCTGTTGGCTCAATGGGTGGCCTCCGGAAAACTCGACGCGAAGTCACTCGCGATGGTCGACACGGAACTCCGACGACACGACGCGATGTCCAGCTTCGTCCACGCGTTGACGACCGAACGGGCACTCGGAATCGAACTCTCCACCGGCATGACGTTGGCGTTGCCCGCGTCCCAAACCATGCTGCCGGTTTACCTGGAATACATGCGGGAACAGATTGCACTCGGTGCTGTCTCTCACTTCGAAGAGGCCGCACCGATCATCACCGCCAAAGCCACCGAACTCGCGGTCGTCGCCCCATCGATGAACGCAGGTCGGGCACTGATGAACCGACAACGGGCAAAGATCCGTTGCTTGCGTCTGTTGATCGCGTTGCACGTTCACGCGATTCGGCAGGAGTCCAACCGTCTCGCTTCCCCGGAATCGCAAAACGATTCACTCGAAATCGCCCCCAACCTCGACGAAGTATTCGCCGAAATCGCAAGCCACGGCGACGCCGCACCGCAAATCACCCTGACACCGAAAGACGTCCTCGATCCCTTCACCGGACAGCCTCTCGTCGTCAAACCCAACGGCTCCTCATGGTTGATCTACAGCGTGGGAGAAAACGAGATCGATGATGGAGGCACCTTCCAGGAAGACCTCGACGTCGGCGTCCCCCCGCAAGAGCAGATTAATATCTGAGTCGTCCCCCATCCCGTTGCCGTAGGCTGACGCAGCGTTGCCCTTTGGGACTGCCTTCCGCATGCTACCGTCCCGCCTCCCGATACTCACGCCAGACTCTCGATGCTACCGTCCCAAGCGATCCCGGACCTTTTTCGTCAACTCGTCGATGCTGCCGTCGTTCTCAATCACCCAATCACTGCGTCGCCGCTTTTCATCCCAGGGCAGTTGCCGTTTCTCGCGACGTTTCAATTCATCGAGATCCCATCCGCGTGCGGCGAGCAGGGCTTGATGCCGATCCGGTGGGACCGACAAACACCAAACCTCGTCGCAATCCGATTGCCATCCGCTCTCGAGCAACAACGGCACGTCAAGAATCACGTACTCGGCGCGATGTTCACGTGCCGCCTGCAACGCGGTGCGAATCTCCTGCCGTGTTCGCGGGTGCACGATCGATTCAAGAGTCTTCAGCCGAGCCTTCGATTCATCGCTGCTGCCGAAAACCAAATCCGCGATCTTCTCCCGCGACAACGTGCCGTCATCTAACAAAACGCCAGCCCCGAAGTCCAGGACGATCGCGTCGATCACGTCAGATCGGGTCAACTGTTCTTTTGCGATCTTGTCTGCATCGAGCCAAACGCCGCCCATCGATTCGATTTGCCGAGCAACCGTCGACTTGCCGCTGCACGGCGGCCCGATGATGCCGATCACACGTGTGTTGCCTGTCGCAGTCATGGGAGCAACTTCTCACAACGTTTGGGTGACACCTTAACGGCCGTCCCCAAAGGCTGCGCGTACTGGCTAACCCGCAGTTCCTCGATCAACCAACGAAACTCGGATTCGGCATGTTCCTGCGGCCCGCGTTGCCCCTCGGGCAGCGATTGCAACCAACGCTGCCATAACCCATCAATGATCTGTCGCGACTCCGCGTCGCGCTGCTCGGCACCCGATCGAGCCTTGTCGATCCGGTACGCGACCGCATTGAGGTAACGTGGAAAATGTTGCAGATGCTGCCATGGCGTCCATGACATAAAACCTTCCGCGAACGCCCAACGCAGTTGCTCTCGCACATCGTCGAGAACCGGCGTCAGCTTTCCCGATGCCGCTTCCTCGCGGGCCACACGAGCACCGTGATACGCGTCGGTGAACTTGCCCAACCACGCCGCCACATCCTGGGTTGCTTCGCCGATCCGCATCGGGGCTTCCGCGATTCTCTCTGCGAACTCCTGATCAGTTCGAACGACCGGACGCTTCTCCACCAAGGCGAGTCGTACGATCAAATCGGCCAGTGCCGACTCGATCGATTTGGACGACACGATCGGAGCCAACTTCATCTTCGCGTCCGCGATCGCCGGCAGGTGCCTTACCTGCGATCGAAGGTCTTTGCGACATGCGATCGCGAACAACCGTGTCAGGCCGCCGCGACTAATCGCGTCAGCGGCGTCCTTGTCGGCGAACAAACTCGTGGAAACAAACTCTCCCCGATCCACCAAACCAGGAAACTGAGCCACCTGCACCCCGCCGCGTTTTCGCACGACCTCGCGAGGGAATCTCTCAATGTCCCACTGTGTCATTTTCTCTCGCGCCCAATCCTCCGCCGATTCAGCGGATTCAACCGAGTCTGCCGGCGTTTCGTGCGTCGTTCCCAACCGGTGTTTGATGGCGTCCACGCTGCGCTCGGTCGCAAGAACCTTGCCTTCGTCGTCCACCACGCGGACCAAGAAACGCAGGTGCGGTTCGAGTTTCTCCTCCTGAAAATCCTCGGGGCCAATCCGCGTGTCGGCGTGTCGGGTCAACGCATCGCAAAGAACCGGCATGAACGCCAAATTCCCTTGATGCTGGCGAATCTCTTCGGTCACCTTCCGGGCAACATCCGCCGCCGGAATCAGAAGGCGACGCAGACGCTTGGGCAACGATTTAATCATCGCTGTCACTTTTGTTTCGAGTTGTCCCGGCACCAACCAATCCAGCGCCTCATCGCTCACCTGCGGAAGCGCAGCGGGATGAATCGTCAGATGGATTCCATCCTCTTCGGTTCCCGGGCGAAAGTGGTACTCCAGCGGCAACCGCGTCGCACCGGACGTGATCTCATTGGGAAAATCATCTTCCTCGATCGCGGTGGCCGATGCTTCCAACAAATCTTCCGGTCGAAGATAAGGTGTCTCTGAAACCTCCTCCGGTGCATCGACTGGTTTCTCGACGGGCTCCCCACCCACTGATTCCGGTGCGGTCTCCGCAGGAGGATCAGCCAACCAGGCCGCCAACCCCACGTCATCTTTCAATCGAGACTGCCACGACGGAGCCTGACATTGTCGGTCGAACTTCTCGAGCCTCGCGCGATCACACACCCAATCGGGCAAACGAGATTGGTAGAACGCCTGCAGAACGTAATCGTCGACAACCAAATCTCTGCGGCGAGTCTTTGCCGCTAACTTTTCGATCGCGTCGAGTAGACCACGGTTGTGCCGTACGAACTTCGCCGTGGTTGGTAATTCGCGATCGACCAATCCATTTCGAATCAGCAAATTACGTGCTTCGAGCGGATCGATCGGCGACAACGGCACACGACGACGCACCACCACCGGCAACCCGAACAACGAGCGACGCTGATAACAGAACGCGCCGCCCGACTTTCGGCTCCAGTGCGGATCGCTGAAAGAAGACTTCAGCATGTGATCGCCGACCGCTTCGATCCATGACGGCTGGATTTTGGCAACCGTTCGAGCATATTGCTTGGCGGTTTCGACCAACTCGGCCGCAACGATCCATTTCGGTTTCGATTCAAAAACACCACTGCCGGGCCACAGAAACAACTTCAAACCGCCCGCACCGGTGTACTCGTTCTTGTCGCCTGCCATCGCAACTCCCGAGAGCAAACCGGTCAACAACGCTTGGTGAATCGAGGCGTAGTGCTGCGTATCCACAATCGGTGCGACGCCGCCTGGTTTATCCGGTTCGGCGTCACTGTAACGGATCGGCCCGATCGTCAAGCGATTTCGCCGCCGTCGCGGACCGCGCGTTTCGTGCCGCCGCTTTTTGCCGCGTTTGTCGGATCGCTCGCCCCGCGATTCGTGCGGTTCTTCGGTTAACGTGCCGAGCGTCGTCGCAGCCATCTCTTTGAGTTGGCGATAAACGTCTGCCCATTCTCGCATCCGATTGGGCGAGAGAAAATTCTGCCGGAGGACGCGAGTCATTTTCCCACGTCCGTACTTCGAACTCATCTCTTCATAGAATCGCCAGATCCTCAACAGATTTAAAAAATCGCTTTCGGGATCGGCGAACTGAGCATGCGCCTCATCAGCGGCTTTGCGTTTTTCAGGCGGGCGGTCGCGCGGATCGGGGATTTCCATCGCCGCGGCAATCGGCAACACCTCGGGTAAAACACCGTGTTCGGCGGCACCGATCAGGATGCGACCGACCCGCGGGTCCACCGGCATCCGACCGAGTTGCCACCCGATCTCGGTCAACTCGCCGTCGTCGTCCACCGCCCCGAGTTCCGCGAGCGTTCGGAACCCTTCGCGAATCGCGTCGACGCGGGGCGGATCGATCAAGGGAAATTCTTCGAGTCGGCCGAGCCGCAACACCTTGCTCTGCAACACCACGCTGGCGAGGTTGGTCCGGCGAATCTCTGGCGTCGTGAAGGGGTCGCGACTCTCAAAGTCATCGACATCGTACAAACGAACCGCGATGCCCGGCCCGATACGCCCGCAACGACCACTACGTTGATTCGCACTCGCTTGACTCACCGGTTCGACAGGCAACCGTTGAACCTTGCTTCGAACACTGTACCGGCTGATCCTTGCCGTTCCCGAATCGATCACATAGCGAATACCGGGCACGGTCAACGATGACTCGGCAACATTCGTGGCGAAAATGATCCGTTGTTTGTGGCCGGTCGGATGAAAGATCGCCTGCTGTGCCGATTGGGGTAAACGGGCATACAGGGGCAACAACTCCACCCGGTTTTCCAACCCGACTCGTTTGAAGTGGCCCGCCACGTGATGGGACACCTCGCGAATATCACGTTCGGTGGGCAGAAACACGAGCGTGTCTCCGGTCCCATCTCGCCGCAACATTTCAATTCCCGCGGTCACGTGCGCCGAAAGGCTATAACCACGGGTTGCACCGGATTCTACCTCATCCCAAGGAAGATAGCGCAATTCCACCGGATACCCCCGCCCTTCCACTTTCAAAATGGGGGCAGGAATAATCTCGTCCGAATCAGGGTCACTCTTTCCAAAGTGTTCTGCAAACCGATCGGCATCGATCGTCGCCGAGGTGATGATGATCCGCAGTTCCGGACGGCGGTCCATCACTCGCCGCAACAACCCCAACAAGAAGTCGATGTTCAGCGAACGCTCGTGAGCCTCGTCGATAATCACGACGTCATACGCGAGCAGGTCCGGATCCGAACCGGTTTCGGCCAACAGAATGCCGTCGGTCATCAATTTGATGAGCGTTCGGTCGCTCGTCTTGTCGCCAAAACGAACCTGATACCCGACTTCGTTGCCAAGAATGGTTTCAGTTTCTTCGGCGAGCCGCGCCGCGATACTGCGAGCCGCCAAACGACGCGGCTGCGTGTGCCCGATCATCCCGTCGCGGCCGAACCCGGCTTCGACACACATCTTCGGTAACTGGGTACTCTTCCCGCTGCCCGTCTCGCCACAAATCACGAGGACTTGATGCTGCTGCAACATCTCGATGATCGTGTCGCGGTGCTCCGAAATCGGCAAATCCGACGGGAAGTCAATTTTGACACTCGCCGACCGCCGTGCCTCGGCTTTCGCGGCCGCCTTCTCGACCCGCGTGGCAAACTGCTCTTCGACGTTGCCATCGCCACTCTTCGGCCCACGCCGCAAACGTTTTTGCTGCTTCTGCAAACGGGCCCGATCCGCGCGGGTTAACTCGACATCGTCTAAATCCAGCCTCAGTGCATCCGAAGCCTTCGCAGCCGATACCTGCGCAGCCGATACCTGCGCAGCCGGCTGCTCGGGAGGTGTCGACTTCAGTCCGGGGCTCGCGGGTTTCTGGTTCAAAACGATTGAATCTAAAAGAAGATAAATGGAAGGACGGTCGAATGCTTAACTGGCAATGCGTGCGTTCAACTGCTCGATGAAACGATCGCGATCGACCGGTGACAAGATGTGTTCGCGGCGATCCGTTTTGACCACGACTCGGCGAAGCGACAGCGCCGGACCGCTGCGCAGCGTCGCCGACTTTCGCACCTCGCGGATCGTTTCATACGGCACCTGATAGCAGACCACGCCACAGCGAATTGACAGCGTATCGGTCAACAATGTGTATCGACAGGGCACCGTGAAGATCGCCGTCACCACCAGGATCCCGGCCGCCGTCAAAAACATCACCGACGCGTCACCGGGACGGTCCAACGCGATCAGGTAAGCGGCCACCGCGACCGCGCCGACGATCGGTGCCCCCAACAGTACCGCCACCCACCAATCGATCGCCGACTGGTGAACCTTCCGGTCCGATCGGCGACGGGTAGACGTTGATTTCAATTCGGAATCGGCCGTACTCGAAACAGTTGACTCGGTCACTTCGCTTTAAACTCGTGGGGAAGGCATTCTGTTCGACCCGCCGCATCGCGGAGATCGATCCAAGCGAAAACACAAATTGTATCCGGTTGCGGAAATTTGCGAACCGACCAGGAACTCGTCTTCGATCGTCTACCAGAGAAGTCCTCGGCTCGTGACGCAGCCTACGATCGAAAACACGAAACGAAGGACGCGCCGCCAACGAAAACAACGCGCAGCCTAAGAGAGGCCGATCGGGACAAACGTTCGCTAATAATCGCTGCGTGAGAAATAAACGCAACTGATCGACAAGACCACAGCAATGAAAATCGCACAACTAACGAGCGGCCACGCGATCTGATACCGAACCACCTCCGCCGCCCCGGACTCGCCGCCGCCGATTACCAGGGAATCATTTCCCGATACCATCGCCGCCGTCGTATCGCCCAATTGCAGCACCTGAGGGGTGAACAACTCCATCCCACCGACCACGTAACGATCGATCCACCTCCACACCGATCCGGCAGGCACCACAGACTTCGTCAACTGCAACTGCACATCGCGACCGCCCGCCGACCCTGACAACGCACTCGCGGCCTCCGACATCGACAGCGAATACGTCGACACCCGATCGATGTCATGGGCAACATACAGCGTCCCGCGTCCCGCTTCCTCGGCGTCTGCTTTCCAGTGCATCGACTCAACCTCGTCCGCGGGCACACGAGCGACACGGCGGATCGTCATCGCATTGCCAGCAGACTCTGCGTCGATCTCCGTCTCATCGGTCGATTTGGACGACACCAAGACCTCCGCGCCTTCGATGACCTCGATAACATCACAGTGCCCTGACGAGGTGCGAAGAAAAAACAGATCATCCGACACGGCCACCAGTTCGAGCGGCGTTCCCGAAACGCTCGACTCTCTTTGATCCGCTTCCCATACGCCGACCCGGTCGAGCGTCGCCGCGTCGTATATCTTGATCGGCAAATCACCGCGAGCGACGACCACCCATCGTGATGAAGCCGCCATCACGTGAGAGGCTCGCTCAGACTCACGCGCGACGTTCTCACGAACCGTCGTTTTCCACGTCCCTTTCGAACCGCTGCCCGTCGGTTCGAGACGCTGAATCCGATCCCCAGTCAACAGAACCAAACTCCGCTCGCCGAGCACCTTCGCAACCCGCGTCGGCGGACTCAACACAACGTCACGAGGCAGGATCGAAACGAACGACTCCGTCGCACCACCCTGCATGGTCACCAACGCCTTCAACCACGCACCCACCGAGTTATCGATCCGTGCCGCCGGCGAGTCCCCGACGGCATCGTTGTCGGTACCGTTGGCTTCATCGTCGTCGTCCGTGTCCTCGGCTCCGATCGCTTCGAGAACCGAGCCCCGATCAGTCGTTAATAAATCGGCTGTGTTGATCGCCATCACCGTGTCATCGTCCACCATCAACAAACGCTCCGTCGCGGTCGGCAAACGCAAACTCGGCTGCGGCTGCCACTGCTCATCTCGCGACAACACAATCAGATCGAGCGAACCGGAGCCGAACGGGTTGAACCGGCCGTTGCGGATCCGCGCCGTCATCACGTGGTCGTCGTCCAAAGCCGCAGGACGCAGCACGCGATCGTTCGAGCCCGCCTCCGATTCAATCAACGGCTCCCACTTTTGATCCGACGGATCCAAACGCACCAAACCACTGCCGCCGGTGACTCCGAACAACTCGTCCCCCGCGGTCGACATTCCAACAATCCGGTCCGGCGCGACGACCCGAGCATCAACCACCCCACCGACGACACCGACCACGACGCAAATCGCAGCACGACCGCCTGCCGCTGCGATTGAGATTATCGCCGAACGCCACTTCAATCCCGCGAGCACCGAGACGCTGTAGAACACCGCAAAGATCACGACCGCCACCGGAATGCACCACAGGATGCGAGCGTTCCACACCCCCAATCGGAACGCCGCTATCAAATACAAACCAACCACGAGCTGCGAAACGCACAACAAAACAACCGCGCAACCGCCGATAAATTTGGAGATCAACAACGCACTGCGAGAAATCGGTTTACTCAACAACAAATGCAACGAACCGGTCTGCAACATGTCCGGCACAATCGACGCCGTGACCAACACGCCCAAGAACACCAACACCAAACCAAGCAACCAATTCACCAAAATTGGGATCACGAACTGGTTGAACAACGTCTCGAACTGAACCCGGTCGATCTGAAAATCAGTCGGAAACTCCAAACCCGCATACGTCAGCAAAACCGAACGCGAACTGCGCGATTCAAACACGCCCGGCAGCGCGGCTTCGATCCGCAATCGAGCCCTGCGACGTCGCAGCGACTCGCTCAACTCCTCGTCCGGTGTCTCATCGAGCGATCGCAACTCGCGCAAACGAACCGTCCCCTCCCACGCCTCTGCGTCATACCAATCCGCTGTCACGTCATCCTGTTCAACATCCGTGCTAGCATTATCGTCGGACACACCATCGAGATCGGTCCGCTCATCCGAGCGACTCTCATCGCCTTCGTTTTCTTTCGACGGATCCTCGACCGCGCCACTTTTTGATTCGCCTTCCTTCGTGGTATCTGAATCAATCAATTCGTTCAAAGCGTTGGTCAGCAACGACAAACGGATTCGAACCTCGTCGCCCTCACCAACGCGGCGCAGTTGCCTTTTCATCTCGTCAGGCATCGCGTTGGCGATTCGCCCGATCGCTGTTTCTTGCGAATCCGGATCGACGATCCCTTGTGCCAACAACGCCTTCATCCGCGTGCCGTTGTAAACATCGAACCAACGGAACGACGTCGTATAATCTTCACGGATGCCGATCGGTGCCAACGAAGCGAGCAAAACCCAGATCGCCAAGAACGCCGCCCACAGCACACGCGACGCTAACGCAGAATGAAACGAGTCCGAGATGATTGCCAGGTAAGGTCTCATGACATCGTCGCCATGTTTTCAGATTCAACCAACCTCATGAACGTCTCTTCGAGAGTCTGACGATGCGGCACCAAACGGATCAGCGAACCGTCGGCCGAACGAATGCGGTCCACAATCTGATCCACCGCCGCACGATCGGCACACAAAAGTCGGCACCGATAACCGGACCGACATGAATCCAAATCAACGGGTTCGGCGAACCACTGCACCGAGCCTTCCACTGCCGAGGAGAGAATCCCTTCTTCCACCGCCGCATTGGAATCGCCCGCGGAATCACCTCCGGTGCTCGAGTCCGCATGCGGCAACTCGAACTCCATTTCGACCGCGATCGTTTCGTGATCCGACGACGACGCCCCGCCCATCTCGGCGATCGGACCGGTCGCCAAGACGTTCCCTTTGGCCATGATCGCGAGATGCGAGCAAACCAACTCAACCTCGTGCAGGATATGGCTGTTGAGAAAGATCGTCTTCCCCGCATCACGCAACCGCTCGATCACTCGCCGCACTTCACTGCGTCCAACCGGATCGAGACCATCGGTCGGTTCATCCAAAATCAAAAGATCAGGATCATGCATCAACGCCTGGGCCAGCCCGAGACGTTGCAACATCCCTTTACTGAATCGCCGAACGCTTTCGCGATCGCGGCCTTTGAGTCCAACGAGTTCGAGCAAATCATCGCTGCGTTGTCCAATCGTATCGGAGTCCAACCGGCTGAGCTTTCCATAGAAACGCAACGCGGATCGAGCCGTATGATGACGATCGACCCGCAGTGATTCGGGCAGATAACCGACCCGGCTGCGCGCCTCCGCTGAACCGGCGGGCAACCCGAACAGTGACGCTCGACCGCCGGTGCTCCGGATCACACCGAGCAAGATCTTGATCAGCGTGGTCTTTCCGGCACCGTTGGGGCCCAACAAACCGAACACTTGGCCTCGATCAGCCTGCAGAGACACGCCGCGAAGCGCGTGAACATCGCCACGCCGCAAAAAGGTGCCGCCGCGATACGTTTTCTCGAGAGCGTCGACCGAAATGATACTGCTGCTGAAAGCCTCCGAACGGCTCACGCCAGCAAATTCCTCAGCATGAGGAACAACAACATCGCCGCGGTCACGGCGATCACCCCGGCGAGCAACAAACGGTGAGCGGGCTGACGCCACGAAGGCACATTCACTTCGCGGTTGTAGAGACTGCGGAATCGCTCACGTTCGGCTGCGGTATCGAACACGCCGTCCTCGACGAGTTCCTGCAATCCGTACTGCACCGAGTACTCGACAACACCATGAATGTTTTGCCGGTTACGTGCCTCATCGACACCGATGCCCTCGAAATACCACAATTGGTTTCCGAACTGCCGATCGGTTTCACACCGGTCATCGACGCAGCGGAGATTGATGATCTCACTACTCTCGAGACAGAAGCGCGCACGGACTAACGCCCGACCACTGTCCATCCGGACCTGGCGTAATACCCTTTCGGAGAATTGTCGTTGGGGAGCCTGAGCGCGCATTTTGAACCTCCGTACACACGAACCGGCTCGTCGCCGGGTAAGCGTATTATTGCCCAACGACAAGCCCACGTCATCGGCGAGATTGAAATTTTTCTTGTAATATCCTTGACTTTTTATGAAGACGCCGTGTCTCTACTTCAGCCTTTCGGGCGGCACCGCATCACCCATGAACTCGCCGTGGACACCACGAATCCCCGACCATTCACCGCCCAAAACCCCACCGAATACTCGCAAATCGACTCGCCTCCGATCGTTCTCGGAGGATTTTGACGCTGGCTTGAAATCACCGACAACGCCTCGAACGTTCAACAACCTGGCTCTTCACGCACGCTGCATCCATGCCGAACTCAGGCCCGACATTGCCCCCCTCCGCATCCAAAACCGAACGAAGCGCCGCCAAAGCGGCTCGCATCCCCCCGAAACCACTCGTCCGCCCGATCACGCTCCGCGCCCCGATCACGCTCGGCGTCGTACTGATCGTTCTGGTCGTCATTCTTGGGGCGATCTGGGTCACCGGGACACTGCTCGGTCTCTTGCGTGGTCAAGCCTCCCCGGAGTTATTCTGGGTGATGCTGCTGGTCGGATCGGTGCTGCTGATCGCGGTCCTCGCCGGTGTGATCGCGTACCTGACCCTCAGCGTCAAAGCCTTCAATCTGAACCGCCGCCAATCCAACTTCATCGACGCCGTCACCCATGAACTGAAAAGCCCGATCGCGTCGCTCAAGCTTTATCTACAGACGATGACGCGGCACACCGTCAACGTCGAACAACAACAGGAATTCCACAAAATCATGCTCGACGACGTCGAGCGACTCGACTCCCTGATCAACCATCTGCTCGACGCCGCCCGAGTCGAACGCGGGACCGAACCGGAGGAGGCGACCGACTTCTTGCTCTCAGAACTTCTCACCCAAGTCAGCACGGCCGCATGCGTGCGCTACAAAATGCCCTCGGAAACTGTCAGCATCGAATGCCCCGCTGTCATGCTGCATGCACCACCGGTTCAAGTCGAAATCCTGTTTCGAAACTTGATCGACAACGCGATCAAATACGGCGGCAGCCCACCCCACGTCCGAATCGTCGCTCGAATGAAAACCCTGCCAACCGGGGAAGTCACCGTTTCGGTTTGCGATAACGGAGCCGGCATTCCCGCCAACCTCCGTCGCAAGGTATTTGGACGATTCGTAAGACTCGGCAACGAACTCGAACGCAGCAAACCCGGAACCGGCCTCGGACTCTACCTCGTTCGCAACGTCACCCATGCCCTCGGCGGCCGCATCAATATCGGCGACGCATCCGATTTGCCTGAAACGGCGACCGACTCATCCAACGCCCCTGCCGGCCAAACGGATTCGAGCACATCATCACCGAGGCATCCGACTCACGATCTCACCAATTCGGAAAACACCACACGAACCCCGCCTGCTGACCCACTCGATCAAAACGCCCCATCGGCGACCGGGCAAACCACGGCAACCGAGCGAACCACGACCACCACGCCGCAGACGCCCCGTCGCCGGACCTCCGGAACGCGGTTTGACATCACTCTTCCTGATGCCCGGCTCAATCCGCCAACCACCCCCGAAACAAACGGATGATCTCCAGACGACACAGCCGAGGTGGACACTTTGCCAACACCCGCTGGCGAGCCCTTCACCCAAATTTTCAACCCGCCCGCCCCACCGCAGAGAGCACGAGCCACGTTCGACTTTCCCCGCATAAAAAACACGCCAGCACGCTGACCGGCAAGGTCAACGGCATCGGAACGAACCGTGGCATCCCGGCGGGCTAACGCGTGATAAAGCTGATTTAGTCGACAATCCCCGCCTGCCGTGGTTATACTCTCCATCGACGCTATTCCCCGACATTTCTCATCCCTCGAACGAGCGCAGGAAGTTTTCATATGTCCGTCGAAGACAACCCACTGTCGCCCATGTTTCGCATTGACGTTTCGGCAAAATCCGAGTCCAGCCCCTCGATGTCTAACGAAGAACTCACCGTCCAGTTGCTTCGGCAGATGCTGATCGGTCAACAAAAACAAACCAAGCTTTTGTCCGAACTCGTCCAGCAAAACGCCGCGATGCACAAACAGCGTGCCGGCGAACTGCAACAGTGGAAAGACGCCCACCCGGAACTTTCGCGTGCCTGCCGACGCGCCGCCGAAACGCTCAGCGAAGTGCAAACGGAATTCCTGCAATCGATCACCGAAGAAATCGACGATTCCGGCGAACACCTGATCGAGGGCGAGTACATGCTCAACGAATTCATCGATCGCTTCGGACCTCGCATGGCTCACCTCAACGGAATCCTGCAAGTCCTCGCGCAGCTCGGAACCGGCGAACCGGTCGCCGAACAACAGGAACTTTAAACGCGTCGACCCGCGTAACCGGAACCGAATCTCGCTTGCCGAACAACTCTCCAAAAAAAATCGCAAGCGTATCTTTCCACAAACGGCTCCGTCCGCTACTCTCTGGCGACTTCGCGGAAGCGAGCGATTTTTCGCCCTCCGCGACCGAGTCCATCGGTGGACTCGCTTAGAGAAGCAAAAATACCGGGGCGTAGCTCAGCCTGGCAGAGCGTCTGGTTTGGGACCAGAAGGTCGCACGTTCGAATCGTGTCGCCCCGATTTTTCAAAAGATTGTCTTTCTCTTATAGCCGAAACACCCTCCGGGGTGACCGCCTTGTGAAGGCGTGCGGCGCTTTTTTCGAACGAGCCAAAACGGTACATACCGTTTTGGCGTTCACAGAGCGTTGCACCCATGCCAAAACTCACAAAGTCTCTTCCCAAGTATCGTAAGCACAGACGCAGCGGCCAGGCCGTCGTCAGCATTGCCGGGCATGACGTCTACCTCGGGCCCTACGGAACCAAGGCTAGCCGCGCGGAATACGATCGCGTGATTGGTGAATACCTCGTAACCGGCCGACGGGGATCAGCCGAAACGAACAGGAAACCGCTCACGATCAATCAGTTGATCTAGGCGTACTGGAAACACACCAAGTCCTACCACCGCGAAACGGTAAACCGACCAGCGAGCTGTCGGCAGTGAAAACCGTGCTCGGTCCGATTCGAAGACTCGATGGTGGCGGGCCGGCAGGTGAGTTTGGCCCACTCGCAACGTTCGACCAGGAGCGGAGCTCGACCGAATGCAACGATCGCTACTGCAGCAGATGGATTGCAAATTGCAAAAGGAACACTGCGAAGGGTAAATTGTCAGTGACTTGGATTCTGTTGGAATCCGTTGTTTTTGAGTTCGAGATGAGGCATCGGGCACTGATATGGCATGGCGACCCTCGCACCTAGTCTTGGGTGGCGAATTGGATAACACGACGTTTGGATGGACGATAGGCTGGCTAGAGCTGGAGGGTTTTGATCAGCCACTGCGATTCAAATGGCTTGGTAACTGCCATCCCGACCTGGCGGGTTGGCGGTTGCGGGTGCATCGCGTTGAACCGGAGTCGCCGCCAGAGGGCGATGAAGATAAACCGCCGAAAACTCACGCGAACATCGATCTGGATCAGTCCGGGCACGTGGGCGACATTACCGCGGATCAGATGGTGAAGCACTTTGAATTGCCCGTCGACGAAGTGGCCCGGCAACTGAGGGAAGGAAAGCAACCTCCGTTCACGTGGCGAAAGTGCCTTTACCTGGAATGGTACAGCAACACCAACGGTCGCGCTGTCGTCCAAAGCACCTCTTTAGCGGTAGAACGCATTGGCCAACGGAGCTTTGAGCTGACCGAACAACAGTGGCGTGATCAAGCATCTCAGAATGCTGAGCAGATGGGTTACTTCATGACCCAAATCGGCGACGCATTCGAATCTCCCGAATCAGACGAGGACGAATGAGCAGGGTTGGTATCCGACCTGCTTCAGACGCGGCATGGTCGGTTGATTGCAAATTGCAAAATGAACAACGCAAAAGTTAAATTGCATTCGAGATGAAGGGGCGCTATGAAGCAAAATGATTTGTCAAAGCGATTGCCGGAACTGGCGGTGCGAGTTGGGAAAGTGGTTGATACGTTGCCGGACACTCGCCTGGGCAAGCATATTGCGGGACAACGGGTTCGTAGCGGAACCTCTCCCGCACCCAACGTTGAAGAGGCCTGCGCCGCCGAAAGCCGCGGAGATTTCATCCACAAGGTGCGGATTGCCCTGATAGAGCTTCGAGAAACTCGCTGCTGGATCGTGCTCATCATGCGGTCCGAGTTGCTTCAAGAAGCAAGAATGAACGAACTCGCGAACGAAGCCGACGAGCTGTGCAAGATCCTAGGTCAGTCGCTGGCTACCGCTCGAAGAAACGAAGAGCGAGCAAAAGCGAAGCCTGCCATGCCTTCTCCTAAATGA
>JBICHZ010000404.1:0-19018 GCA_043101355.1 Rhodopirellula sp. JB044 | reverse complement strand
TCCACCGGACGAGTTGACCCCAGAAACGATGGTGATACTTGTCGCCCGCCCGAATCCGCAGTCGATAACTGATTGGTGATGAAAGGTAGGCAACCTGCCCACTGCCCACACGATGAACGGACAGCCATGCGGGACGCAGATTGGTCCTGTTGTTGTCGGAGTCCGCGACGTCACCGACGGTGAGTGAGGACGAGATTTGATTGACGTCCGACAGGGAGGCGAGAACCGACGCGGTGGGTTTGGCGGCATGAAAAGGGGACAGGTATCCGGGTGCGGGGCCGGACATCCAACGCCGCCACAACTGCGAGTTAAATTCCAACGAATCATGCAGGCGGATGGCGGGGTGCGTGAAGCCTTCCGGCGCCGGTGTGGGGCGATCCGCCCGCGACACCGCCATTGGTTGCGACGTGATCGGCAACAAACCGAACCAGGGCGACGACCGGTACGCCGCAGGCATGGCGTGTTCACCTGCCACGACGATGATGTTTCCACCGGCTTTCACCCAACCTTCCATCGCCTGGCAGACATCGGGCGTCATCACCTCGGGTGGCAAGTCACCGAGTATGGCCACGTCAAATTTCGACCAGCCATCAATTGTGTTCGGAAGAAGTGTGCTCGGGGGAAGAGCAGGTGACGTTGCGGAATCGTTCGTGAGGGTCGTTTTCAACGTGGGCATTAACAAGAACTTGTCGAGTTCGACACGTTGGTCACGTCGAAACAACTGTTCGAGATATCGATATTCCCAACGAGGTTGGCGGTCGGCGATCAGCAGATACAGTTTGCTTTTAATGGTTTGCACCGAGAACACGGCTTGGTTGTTTTGTTGGCTGATTTCGTCAACCACGGATTCGACTTTGATCCGGTATTGTTTTCGCCCGGGGGGAGAGGGGGGCAATTCAAAGCGGACGGCAACGTCGCTGATTTCGGAAGGGAAAAGAATGGTTTGCGTCTCGACCTCGCGATCTTCGTCGAGCAGCGTGACGGTTACCTCATCGCCTTCGCACTCGTAAGAAGACACGAGAACCTCAGCGACCGGACGATCATCCTGATAAACAATCGCCGGTGTGTTGACGCGATGAATGGCGATATCCCGCCGGCGAGCTTGATTGCCGATGGGAACTGTGAAGACCGGCGTACCAAGTAAGGCCGTGGCGGCCTCGACCGGAGTTTGGTCGGAGGTGGCGTTGTGTTGACCCTCGGAAAGCATCAGCACGGCCGCCAAATGTGCGGCCGGATCGAGTGACCTGACGTACGAAAGTGCCGATGCCACGTTGGTCCTCGCCGGAGGAGCGTTCGGTTCGGTGAGGTTCGCTTGGTCGATCTCGAGGGCGTTCGACCACGATGCGGATTGCACCGGTTCAACATCGTCTGAGAACACTGCTCGACGCAATGAAACCGATTGTCCGGGTAACTGTTTGAGTTGTTGTTCGAACCGGTCGAGCAAACGAGCGACGAACTCTTTGCGAGACTGCGGCGCACCGGGGTTACGCGATGTGCGTTCGGATTGCAGCGTTGTGCGAAGGATCTCAATTTCCAGCAACGCCGACTCGACTGCGTCGGTTCGCGCCGCCGCCCGGGCGAGTTGTTCGGCTCGATCGAGCATGTCGGACGAATCGGAAATGCTTTCCACTGCGGACCGGAGGCTGGTGAGGCACGGTTCGGCGAGGTCAGGGCTGAGGTTCGGAATCGCGCTGAGTTGCTCGATTGCCCGTTGAAGCAATCGAGATTGGTTCGAGTTAAACTTATTGGCCATTTGCAGGTCCAGCTCAATCCGCTGGACTTTCGCAAGAGCGTCGTCGGGATTCGAAACTGCCAAATTCCAATCGTTGGAAAATCGGGTTGCTGGCGGATCGATCGTGTCCATGCTGCCACTGCCATCGGCGAGGACAACAATCTCGGCGCGACGGCTGACGGTTTCGGTTCGTGTCCACGACGGTTGGATGACCATCCACACCGTCACAAACACAACGATCACGCGTAGAAGGCTCAGTAGAAGAAACGTGGGTGTCCCTAACAGTTCACGTTGGCGACTCAACCACCATACCGTTGCGACGCATAGGACAACGACTACGATGAAACTCGCATTCCATCCGAGCGTGCCGTTGGCTTGAAGACCTTCGGTTACCGATACTTCGGTGCCGGCGAATGACGGTTGCTCTGTTGCAAGGAGCATTGGTGAAGTCATACCAGTGATCCTTTGGGTGGTCGAGGAATGTCGGGCTGTGACGGGCTGTGCAAATCAGAACGGTGTGTTCCCATCGCAATAGGATCGACGTCACGGTTTCGCAAACGTCCGTAGCGACGCAGGGCTGCGTATCCGGCCAAGAAAGTTTCGAGTGATATCGCGATCATGAGTCCGATTAGCAATGCGGGCCACAAAGGCGTTCCACTGCGTCCGCGAGACTGGTCTTCCGGGATCGACGTGATGATCGACTGCAACTCGATGCCTGTGGATTGTCGGTAAAGATTGACACGAGGGGTGTCGGCCAGTCGCGTTAGTGTTTCCGCCGAGTCGACAAACAACGCGGACTCACTTGGGTCACCGGCAACCGAAAAGACGATCGATTCCGTGTCTTCGTCGCTGTCCTGGAGTCGATACAAACCCGGTTGATCGGTCCGGTCGAAACGCACGACTCCGGCTGATTGGTCGGCATGACTTTGATTCAGCGATTGTCCCAATTGCGGCAGGGCGATCAGAACTTCGGTTTGACCGGTAGGCGTCGTGAGTTCGTATTCATGATCGATCTCTTTGACGTTCTTTCGAAACATCTGGCCCGACGCGAGGTTGTAGTTTTCGCCGACCGGTTGAGAGAGGTGATCGAGCACCTGCAGCACCCAGACTACAAACGACTTTGATAAAGCAAAGTTGGACCACGATGGGTCCATCGGTAAGGCCTGCAGAACGACGCGACCACGCCCGAGTCCCGAGAGAATCGCGACCGGATTTCCTTCAAACGTACGCAACAAGACGCGAGAAGAGGCATGACCGCGAGGTGGATGCAAATCGATACGTCGACGAATTCTGACGAGGTCAAGGTCGAGCCTCTCGGTATCGGAGAGCGGCGACAGAATAGGATCCGTCGGTTCGGGCGGATGGAGCCGTTGCAATTGGTCGTGGGAATAGTTGATGACCAATTCTCCGATGATCCCGTTGGTTCCGTCATCGGATTTTGAGCGAGCCTCCGTAGGGATGTTGAAAACCCTTTTGTGCAAAACATCGTTCATCGATTCACGATCGGTTTTGGAATCCAATGTGATCCACAGCCCCGCACCCTGGCGGACACGATTGATCAATCGGTTGAGAACCTTGGAAGGGAGTTCCACGCCTCCGAGCCAAACGATCGCTGGGTATCGACGCCAATCGAGGTCGTCGAGTTCCGCGGCGGAGTAAACCTCGGGGTGAAACAGACTCTCGTTGCGGCGATTGTTTGCGTCGCCATCGGAAGCCATATCGTTCGCCGCAGACGCCCATGCACCGGAGTTTCTCCCCAAAGCCGCAGCAAGAAAATCCGCAGCCGACGGCGATTGGTTGAACGGTCCGCGCGGCCCTCTGATGACCAACAGTGGCATTTCGCCGACCGCGTTGATGACCACATGGCCGCTGTCGTCATCAGGCATGGAATCGGACGCTGCCCCTCCGCCCGGTTTCAGTTCGAATGTGAAGTCGTGGGTGCCCGCCGATAGAACGGTTGTCTCGGTTTGCAACGAGAGTTGTTCGTCGGGTTGAAGTGTTTTAACAGGCGTCTCGGCGACCGGGCGTCCGTTTTGCTTCCATACCCCGGTCACCTTTGGAGAAGGACGCGTCCCCAAATTAGCGATCGTCGCAGACACTTCTATCGTGTCGTTGGTCGTGATCGTGCGACGTGATGACTCGACCGAGGTCACGCACCACTGGTGCAACGGTGGGATCGGTTTGCATGCTTGAATGATGTGCAATCGATGATTCGGGTCAGGAAGCATGGCTGACGCGGACAAAGGCGGATTCCAACCTGCGGCCGTGTCGTCGGTGATGAGCCAAACATCCATCGGAGTGTCGACGGCGAAGTCTTCGTTGTGAAGTTCACGACGAGATTTGTCGGCTTCGACGGACGCGACCACGACTCGGTGGACCGCATCGGTGAAGTTGCCGCTGCCGCCACGTGGTCGATAGTCCGATAGGCTCGATCGTATCTGCGAAAGCGTGATGTTGGTGGCGTCTGACCGGTTGTCAGTGACCTCATCGATGATTCTTCGCGGAGGGTTGCCGACGGCCCAAATTTCGATGGGAGTGTCCGTCGGAAAGGAGCCCATGAGTTGATCGGCAGTCCGGCGGATCTGATCAAATCGACCGTCCGCTAGCGTCGACCGAGTGTCATCAATCAGGATGACCTGCATCGGCAGGCCAGCGACACCCGATGAACGTGTCGCATGAAAGAGCGGTTGCGACAAGGCTCCGATCAGACATCCGAGGATCAATACGCGTGCGGCCAACAACAGCCAACGATCCGTTTGCGAAATGCGTTGGCCGCGGCGAGTCGGATCACGTAGGAACTGCATCGCTCCCCACGCGATGACGTCGCGTTGGCGTTTCTTCATCATGTGAATGACGATCGGAATCGCTAGCAGCGGGAGCCCCAGTAGAAACCATCCTCCTAGAAAGCTCCTCGCCGCGCACCCCCGGCGCGGGCACGAGCCCGGGCAGTTCGTCGGATCAAAAACTGACGCAGCGTTTCCGCGATCGAAGCATCGGTGCGGAGCGTTAACTGATCCGCCCTGCTACGTCGAATCGCGTCGGCCACCATCTCTCGATGTTTGGTGAATCGCTCGAGATAGATTTGGCGAATTTGTCCGGCATCCATTTCCAGCCTCGAACCGACCTGCTCCAAGTCATCAAACACGACCGTACCGCGAAACGCGAACTCGATTTCTTCCGGGGCTAGCAATTCCACGACGACACAGTCGTGTCCAGCCGCGGTCCACGTCGCCAGGGCTGTTCGTAGGTCTTCGGGATCACCGAAGCAATCCGAAATCAACACCATCATTCCACGTCGCCGGGCCGATGGCCGCAACGCCTTCAAACATCCCGCGACGTCACTGCCACCGGCAATCGTTGCGTCAGCGAGCGTTTGGTTGATACGCATCAATGTCGACGGACGAAGACCAGCCGGAACTTCGATACGGACGGATTCATCGATGAGTGCCAATCCGACGGAATCTCGCTGCCGCATCATCAACCGAGCCAAACACGCCGCGATACTACGAGCGACATCAAATTTCGATGCCGTTGCACCTTCATATCGCATCGAACCGCTCGCATCGACAACGATCAATGCTTTGAGATTGGTTTCGTCTTCATAAGTTCGTACGTGATATCGATCGTTACGCGCGTGCAGGCGCCAATCGATCCTTCGGATGTCATCCCCAAACGAGTATTCTCGATGTTCAGCGAAATCACTCGTGCCGCCGCGATGGGTGCTTCGATGCTTGCCCGACAAGAGGCCATCCACCGCGTTGCGTGAGAGCAGTTCCAACTGGCCGATCGCCGCCGCAGGATCGGCGGAGACTTCCAAGTCCTTCTTGGGGACGTTGGCTTTCGATTGGAATCGACGGAAAAACTTCATGGGGATACGTCAGTGAGCGGACGGCGAGTAAGGCGTTGATTGATGGGCATCAAGGTTTGCCGTTGCGTGATGGCGCGGAGGCTTCGGCGAGCAGGCGATCGAGCACGTCTTCGATGTCGATGCCATCCGTTTCCGCATTGAATGTCATGACCATGCGGTGTCGCAGCACCGGGCGGGCGACTGCGGCGATGTCTTCCGTCGTGGCGTGATGACGTCCTTTGAGCAGAGCACGCGCCTTGGCGGCTTTGATCAACGCGAGGCTCGCACGCGGACCGCCACCGTACTGCACGTAACTTGCGATACTCTTTGGCATCCGATTGTCGCCCGGCCGAGTCATGCGGGCGAGGTCCACGGCGGCTTCCATCACATGGTCCGCGACGATGATCCGTCGCGCGAGAACCTGCATGTTCCGCAGCGATTCGGTCGTCATGATTGGTTTCATCTCGACCGCGGGCCCAGCGGTTTGCCGCCGACAGATCTCGATCTCGTCGTCGCGTTCGGGATAGTTCACGAGGATTTTCAAAAGAAAGCGATCGAGCTGCGCCTCGGGTAGAGGATAGGTGCCTTCCACCTCGATCGGGTTCTGTGTGGCCAATACGAAAAAAGGATCAGGCAACGGGTATGTCGTTCCCGCGACGGTGAGTTGTCGTTCCTCCATCGCTTCGAGCAACGCACTTTGGCTCTTGGGTGGTGTTCGGTTGATCTCGTCGGCGAGCACCAAGTGATGGAAGATGGGCCCCTGAACGAAACGGAAAACTCGCTTTCCGGTCGTGCGGTCTTCTTCGAGAACTTCCCCGCCGGTGATGTCGGCGGGCATCAAGTCCGGTGTGAATTGAATCCGTGCAAAGCTCATGTCGATCAACTTTGCGAGCGAACTGATCAAGAGAGTTTTGGCAAGACCAGGCATACCTTGCAGGATGCAGTGACCGCGACAAAGCATCCCGATCATCAATTGTTCGATCATCGGCTCCATGCCGACGATCACGCGACCGAGGTGTTCTCGGATCTCGTCGTATTGCTCACGACAACGGACAACCTCTTGCTCGGTTGCGGCGGTCTCGAGGTTCGCGGTAGGCGGAGTCGAAGTGCTCATATAGAAATCCTGCTATTGATCATCGGTGGTGAGTTCTGCGGGTGTGATAAGCCCATCCGCGTTGACGTCGTACTCGCCAAATCGATCAGGCGACCCGAGGAATTCGTCTTGCGAGAGAGTTCCGTCGCGGTTGGTATCCATTCCGACGAACCAGTCGGGAGTCTGCACGGCCGGGGCCGCTGGCAACGTCGGGCTGCGTGGCGTCGAAGCATCGAGATGGACTGTGGCGGAGTTGCCTTGCGAAATGACGACGTGGAAGGAGACCGGCCACTCGTCGGGCGAAATCGATTGGTCATCGTTGCGATCGAGCTGCATCAGTCGATCGACCGCGACTCGCTGCTCGAGTTCGACGAGTCGTCCGTCCGCGTTCTGGTCAAGATGATTCCAGAGCGGTTGATCGCCCAGGAGTGCCGCGATCGAGAATTGACAACGTGCAACCGGCGAAAGGTCAGGTGAATCGTATGCGGTGAAGTGGACTCGCATCGGTCCGTGCGAATCGGCAATCGTTACCGAAACATGGTTGCCGTTTCCAAAAACGTCGGAGGTACCCGATTGCACGGTTAGACGGCTTGTTTGCTCCGGTTCATCGGGCGGTAGGGTTTTGCTGGAGGAACGAACGTTCGCGGTAGCGATGAGTTTCGCGAGAGGCGTATTGGCGGATGATTCTGACGTTGGTTTTGCCCACCGCAGATTCCACTGCGTTCGGGCGGCGGACTGGATCGGTGGTCGACGGTCCCGAGCGACGGCGGACTGCAATTCGGCTGTTGAAACGATGCGATTGCGATCGTTGTCGAGACGTTTGAGTTGCTCCGGCACCGATGCTAATTCGTCAGAACTGAGGTTGCCGTCGCGGTCTCTGTCGAGCCGAGTCAGCAACGGCTCAAAAGCCGGTCGCGGTGGTGATACCGCGTCTCTGGCGATCAGCCAAACGGGGCCAGGACGCCACTGGTCTAGCATCCAACGCAGTTCGTCTTTGTCGACGTCGGCCGTTCCGGTGGCGGATACAAAACGTTCGAGTTTTGTCAGAACACTGTCTCGCACATACGCTCTCGGCCGGACCACAGGCGTGGCGTCTTCGTCTTGCGCTTGTGTCGGATCTTCGTTTTGAGAAGCATCGCTCGACGTGGTGGTTTTCTCGTCCGAATGCTCGGCCGCACGGTCGATCGTTTCGCTCAGCAGTTTTTCAACATGTTGTTGTGGCGTGTTTGCGTCGATGAACACCGATAGGTTGATCTGAATGACACCTCGTGGTGTTCGCAGTTCGAGGGGAACGACCGAGTGATCATCGACGTTGCGAGTGGTTGGTTGAGACCATTGTCCGTTTGCGTCGGCGTCATAGTCCAACAGTCTGCGGTTGGCTTCGGCGATTTCGCTGTTGTAGATGCCGGTCGACGTCGTCATGGATGTGTCATTTCCGGTCGTCGCCGTTCGTGCCATCGGAACGCTGGCTTCACCGGCGAGGGCAGGTGTCAGCGCACCGCACGTGACGAGCAAAGCCACCGTCATGAATGCACGTGACGCTGCCCGATGCAAATTGCTTTGCGGGGAGGGATGGGCAATCAAGAGGTTTGCACCGACCGTCATACGTAGAGGTCCTCGATCGGATCGGCGTCCACGATCGGAACGGGCCGCCCACTTTCGTTCATCACCGTGTCGTTCGGGCTGACCCCGGTTGCGGCACAGATTGTTGCCAGCCATTGCGGAATGCTGACCGGGTTGTCGACGATTTGCATTCCGTCGTCGGAGGTTTTGCCATAGGTCTGTCCCATGGCGACATCGCCGCCGGCCAACACGCCCGCGAAGGCACGGGGAAAGTGGTCGCGACCGGCGTTTGCGTTGATTCGCGGGGTGCGTCCGAATTCGCCCATGCAGACGACGGTGGTGCTTTCCAAAAGTCCTCTGCTCGAGAGATCCTCGAGCAACGTTGCAAAACCGGCGTCGAGTTCACGAGATAGATTTTCGACGGCGGGAAAGTTCTGCGTATGACTGTCCCATGAACTGCCCCCGATCGTGCTTCGGCTGAGCGTGACTTCGACGCATGCGACGCCCGCTTCGACGAGTCGACGTGCGAGCAGGCAACCTTGCCCGAAAGTACCGACGCCGTAGCGATGACGGAGTGTTTCCGGTTCGCCGGACAGATCAAACACGTCGGCTTGGCCGCTGCTCATCAAATCACGAGCGTTTTCATAAGTGCCGCGATGAGAACGCAGGCCGTTGTTTTGCCTTTGAGCCAAGAACCCATTTTCGAAAGATTCCCAAAGTTGGAAACGCCGCTGCCAACGCGATTCGTTGATGGTGGAATGGCGGGAAAGGGCGTTGACGGACAGCGATGCGGGACTGCCCGATCGGATGTCATCACCGGGGGACGCTGATCCGGCGACAGCGACATCCATCGGTTGATACCGTGGCCCCAAGAATCCGGACCCGATTGGTCGGGCGGCGACAAAACTGTCTGATCCGATTGAAACGAGTGGCGGCAGGGTGGTGCGGTCGGGCGAAAGTTGATGACCCAGGCGTGACCGGAGAGCCGGCGGCTTAATCGGGCCACCCATCTTTTCTCCCGTTTGTAAGAGGTACGCGCCTCTTTCGTGATCGCCTTCTTTGCTGGTCAATGTCCGGACGATTGCGAGTTTGTCGGCATGCTTGGCGAGGCCCGGTAGATGCTCGCTGAAACGAACACCTGGGACATTGGTCGCGATCTCTGAAAACTCGCCACCGTTTTCATGCTGCGGCTTCATGTCGAACGTATCGGTTTGGCTGGGGCCTCCCGACATCCACAAAATGATGCACGCCCGTTTGCGTTGATTCGATGACATCGCTGTTGCCAGGTTGGGCAACAATCCTGACAACGCAGCGGTGCCGGTGGCCACGGTTGTGTGTAAGAAATTTCGACGTTTCATGGATAGGGACTCAAAGATGGGTAGACCTCTGCTCACTTGCCCGCCTAACTCAATGGATTGTTGCTCAATGGTTAATTGCTCAATGATTGGTTGCGAATTCAGCCCCATTGAGCAGTGCCCACACTAGGTCAGACAGTATTTCCGCGGTCGGTGCGTCCGCGCTTTCTTCCAAGAGACTCTGCACGAGTCGCATTTCATCGGCCGAAGGTGGTCTTCCCAGCAGAGACAGGAAGACGGTTTCGATCCGGTCTTCGTCGGAAAAGAACGGGGCACGCAGGCCGCGAATCAACTGAGAGGAGTCTTCGCCCGCCGATAGGTTGGAGAGGTTGCCGTTCATCAGCGAAAGGGCCTGAGGGATCCCGGCTTGATACTCCAAGACGTTGTTCGCGGTGCTCGCAAACTGTTCGACAAAGGCCGCTCGGGCGGTGTCAGAAAATCGATTGATGCCCGATGTCGGATCGGTCACATAGACCGAACCGGAACGTCCGCCGGAAGCGACCAGGAGACAATCGTAGAGTTGTTCCGCGGTCAGCCAACGGACCGGCATCGAGTTGAACGTGGGTCGCTCTTCAGGTTCGTCCGCATTGCTGGTTTGTTGGTAGGCATCGGAAAGGACGATGGCTCGGACGACTGCTCGGACGTCGTAACCGCTCGCGATGAAGTACTCGGCGAGTTGTTCCATCAATTCCTTCGACAGCGGCGGGTTGTGGGGCCCAAAGTCGTCGCGAGGTTCAACCAAACCAGCGCCAAAGAAGTGAGACCAGAGAAGATTCACTGCCGCTCGCGCGAATTGCCGGTTGCTGGGATCCGTTAACCACTCCGCCAAACGGCGTCGACGCTGATCAGACTGCGGAGGCTCTTCGAGCAAACCCGCACCCAACAAACGTGGCGGGACGACTTGATCGGTGTCCGGCAACGTGACATCACCTTCCCCGACATCTTTCACTCTTAGGACGCTCGACATCGTGTTCATCGTTCCCGAGGGACGTGAAATGCGAGCGAACAACGCCGCGTAACCCCAAAAGTCAGTTTGTGTCCACGTGTCGTAAGGGTGGTCGTGGCACATCGCACAGTCGATCCGTGTGCCAAGGAACGTCCGCGCGGTTTGTTTCGCCAGGTGGTCGGGTTTCATCTCCAAGGCGGTCGTGAATAAAACCGGGCCCTGGTCACCGACACGCCCCTCGGCGAGCAACAGTTGCCGTGTGATTTCGTCATAGGAGACGTGCGAGGCAAACTGATCGGCGAGCCAAGCCTCGAAAGCCGGGCGGCCTCCAAACTGTTCCAACTCGACATCGGGCGGCAGCAACCAACGCGACCAGACCGCCGCCATGTTGGAATCGAAATCCGGCAAATCGAGTAACTCGTTAATAACGGCGTCCATGTTCGGTTCACCGTCGTGGAACGCCCTGCGGATTTCGCCGACATGGGGGATCCGACCGATCAGGTCCAAATGCATGCGCCGAAACAACGTGTAGGAATCGGCAGGAGGGTTGGCACGCATTCCGCGTGACTGCCACACGGCTGACAGCCGGTCGTCGATGACTTTCGCCATCGCCACCGCGTCATCGGGGACGTCCACCGGTGCTGCAACATCCCAACGTCGACTTGAGAGCGGCGCCGCAGCGGCGTCTTCCGTTTTGGCATCCTCGGACGAGGACACCGTGACGATCGGATCCGGTTCTGACTCGTCGGCGCCATCGGACGGCGGCACGAGCAGCGACCCTGCGGAAAACGCCTGTTCGTCATCGGTTTCTTCCGATTCACTATCGTTTCCCCTGGTGACGACGGAATCGCTGCCCGGCATGGGCAGATTACCGCTCGCCATTTTCGTTGCCAACGACGCGGGGATCCCGAGCGACGCCAACTCAGTAGGACCTTGAGCCGGATATGCGAGCGGCAACGTCTCACCAGCGCGATCGGGATGGGTCGGCGAATCAACCTCCATCCAAACCGGCAGTCCTGATTCTGATTCGATACCGAATCGAACGTTAAACGGATCTGATTGCGAATCATCGTCTCGAAAGCGGACGGTCAACTCGACGTCGGCTCCTTGGCGATTGTCGATCCTGCGTGTTGATTCGGAAACGATATGAAGGGAGGAGTTGGATGTGTCGCGGATCGCGGCGAGCACTTGGAGGACGCGGATGTTGCGTTGTGCGGTCACTCCGGTGGGTACCGCATTGATCGTACGGGCATCGCGGTCGAAGCGTGTTAGCAATCCGTTTTGATTCGAAACAACGACTGCCTCGGCAGACTCAAGCGCGGCAAACTCACCCTCGGTCGACAGCCAACCGACGAACGGTCGGCCCGCGTCCATAAAGTTCGCACGCACAAAGGCTTGGTCGCTCAATCGAGCCCGCATGATCTCAAAGCTGTGTGCGGTGCCGGCGGGCCACATCAACATCATCAACACTGCCGCGGCGGATGCGACGAGCCCTAAACTGATACGTCCCCACGACGATGCCTGATTTGATTGTCGGGTTTCGACCGGCGTTGTTGGTTGATCGTAGGGCTTGGTATCCACCGATGTTGAATCGAACGGTTCGGCGGCAGAGCGGTCTTGAGCCGAAAGGTCGTCGGATTTGTTCGCGCTCGATCCGTTGGGCGGAAACGAATTGCCTTTGGCGAGAATCGAAAGGCGGCGGTTCAGTTGCTCTTTGAGGTCTTCCGCGAACTTCGGGTCGACATCGGGAGCGGCGAAACCCTCTTTGATCATGTTGCCAATGAGGACGTCAACGTCTCGTTCGGAATCCGGTGGATGGTCGGGCCGACGGGTCATGCGTGGCCTCCGCTTTCGAGGACATTCCGCGGCACGGTCGCGTCTTGTTCGTTGGTGAGGCGTTGATGTTCGCGGCGGAACGACTTCCGGGCGCGGTAAAGCAACGAGTTAGTAGCCGAGGCGGAGAGTCCGATCGCCTCGGCAATCTGTTCATTGGACAAATCATCGAGGTACCGCAATTCGATCACTTGGCGGTATTCCGCCGCGAGATTATCGAGGACTTGATGAACGAGGTGACGCTGTTCTTGGATCTCGATCAATTGAATCGGGTTGGACGAATTCTTTTCGTCGATCCGGGTACCGGACTGAGCCATCGCCACCGTGGCGCGGCGTTGCAGTTGGCGGCGGCGAACCCAATCGACTGATTTGTTGCGGACAACGACCCGCGACCACGCCAACACAGCGAGATCGTTGGAGGGGAGTTCATCGAGTTTGGCGACCAAGGTCATGAACGTTTCTGACGTGATCTCTTCGGCGGCGCTGCGGTCATTGACCTGCGACCAAGCAAATGTATAGACCGAAGGCAGCAGCCACGCGTAAAGCTCATCGAAGGCTTCGCGGCTGCCGTCTTGGGCTCGGCTGATTCGCTGGGAAGAGGTCAAGAAAAGAATCCGAGTCGTGGGATCGAATACCGCTTAGTCGTAGTCGCCGCCCTTTGCGCTCGATTAGTTCGTCAGAATTCTCCTTAATGGTAACGGAGATCGCCGAAGCACACCAATTTTCGCCAGCGAGATCGTGTTGGTGTGCAACGAGTTCGGCGGCGACCGGGAGATCGCGACGCGGTACAATCTTTCCGCTCGACCGATGACTCCTGCTGCGACGACCCAGAACATGTTGTTTCGACCCCGAACCGTTTTGACCGAACTCTCGTCGATTCTTGATGATGACCAAAGGCACAACACCGTAACGCCCGCGAGGCGGTTTTCGTCCGTCTGGATTGGAGTGTCCGTTGTTGCATTGCTCATGCCGATGCATGCCTCGATGACACACGCGCGTGCGGATCAGGCGACCGTGATGAACTCGGACGGGCAGAATAATAAAGAGGGGCGGCAGAGCCCTTCGCCGCGGCGACCGGTGGTCGCGATCATGATCGGTGAGCCGGAGTACAAAACACGCGAAACGTTGCCTCGATTCGCAGAGAAGAACCTGCAGCAAGACTATGACGTTGTTTATGTGTTCGAAGATTCGGAGGATGAAGGGTCTTTCCCCGAGATCGACCGAATCGCGACTGCCGATGTATTGGTGATCAGCGTTCGTCGAAAGACTCTCCCCGAATCTCAACTCGACGTGCTAAGACGTTTTGTTGCAGAAGGCGGAGCCGTTGTTGGGATTCGAACGGCCAGCCATGCGTTCAGTTTGCGTAAAGGAAAATCGCCGCCGCAATGTGATCAGTGGCCCCAATTTGATGCGGAGGTTCTTGGTGGCAACTACACGGGGCATTATCCGAACGATCAGACCTCTACCGTCTGTCTGGCTGAGCGGTCCCAAGCTCATTCGATTGTGAAAAACATCAATGCCGATTGTTTCGAGCAAATCGGCTCGTTGTATCGAACCTCACCGTTGGCGGATGGCGCGGACGTGTTGTTGATGGGAAAACTACAGTCGTCCGGAAGTGAACCTGTTCCGGCGGAACCGGTTGCGTGGACTTACACGCGTGCGGACGGAGGGTATTCCTTTTACACATCACTCGGGCATCCGGCGGAGTTCGAAAAGCCGGCGTTCGAACGGTTACTGCGTGGTGCCATCGACTGGATCGTCGAGCAATAACGCGGACGTGGGAACGGTTGTGTCAAAACGGTTTTGCGATCATAACGGGGGCGCGTGTTTCAGTTTGGAATTGTCCTGATTCGGATGGATGGAAACGGCACGTCCGCAGAGTCGTTGAATCGAAACCGGCGTCAGCTCCGCGGGGTATTCGACGAGTCCGCCTCGGTTTCGCAACGGATGTTGGCATGTTGACCAGTATCACGCCGGATCAGTGGGCGTGCTTGATCATCGGCGCGATGGGAATCGGCGTCTCGAAGTCGGGGTTCCCTGGTATCAGCATGCTGCACGTTGTGCTGTACGCGTTTGTCTTTGGCGCGCTGGAATCGACCGGCGTGTTGCTGCCCATGCTGGTCGTGGGCGATGTTTGTGCGATCCGTTTCTTTGGCCGCGAGGCGAACTGGCAGCACGTTCGACGCCTATTGCCCCCCACCGTTGCGGGGATTCTGATCGGATGGTTGATGATGGATCGGCTTGACGCCGGGCAGTTCAAATTGATCGTCGGCGGGATCATTCTTGCATTGACTGGTGTTCAGTTAACCCGAACGTTTCGTCCCGGTTGGTTCGATTCGGTGCCTCATCAAACCTGGTTTGCGGTGGTTTTGGGATTGCTCGCCGGTGTGACGACGATGCTCGCCAACGCGGCTGGTCCGGTGGTTGCGCTTTATCTGCTCGCGGTCGCATTGCCGAAATGGGAATTGATCGGAACGAGTGCGTGGTTATTTCTCGTGCTGAACGTTTTGAAACTGCCACTGAGTTTCCAATTGGGGCTGATCCACTGGAATACGTTGCTCATTGGGGCGTTGATGGCGCCGGCGATTCCGCTTGGGATGTTAGGGGGGCGTTGGTTAGTCGGACGCGTGCCGCAAAAGTGGTTCAACCTGATCTTACTCGGCTTTACCGCGATCGCTGCACTGCGTCTAATCGGGTGGATTTAATAGTCAAAAAACGCTGAAAAGCGTTGTCTTCGGCCAAGATCGTAGGATGCCCATGTCTCGCCGCAAAAGTACCGTTTCAACCTCCAATAGCCAAGCTGCTGGACTGTTTCAACGCAAGTTGGCGGCGCTTCTTGGGAACACGAAACCATTGGAGTCCGGCGAATTGAGTTCGCTATTTGATAACTTAATTTACGACGACGACTTGGATTTATTGGACGAGGATCCCGAGTCGATTGTCGAAGATTGGGCGGACGCTTTTGAAGACCTTTACTCGGCAGCTCCGTCGGAGTTTATTCACGATAAACGCAAGTTTTCATTTGTCGTCAACCAGGTTTTTCAAGACGGCGAATTCCACGGTACTTGCACCGATGGCGGGACAAAGTATCCGGTTTTCGCACGGATATACCATGACGAAGTACCGGCGGCGTGCTCGTGTCCAAAATCCCGAGGAAAGGACCCCTGCGTTCATGTGGTCAAGTTCGTCCAATATCTCGCCCGCGAACTTGCCGATACGTCGTCTGCTCTCCACCTCCGGGTTATCGAAGAAAAGTTCACTCCTGGCAAACCCAACATGGCGTTGTACGAATCGTCTCCGATTGAGGCGTTCTTTCATGACTTTGACAGCGAATGGGAGCGTGCCGAAATCGACGGTGATGCGGCCGCCGAACACGATACCGTTGCGTTAAGTAGCACGAATCAAAACCGATTGGCATGGCGTGTCGAGCGTGCCAACGGAGAGTTCGAATTGTATCCGGTTGTGCAACAACCCAAGAAACGCGGCCGTGGATTCACGAAAGGCCGACGCATCAAATTCGATACAGCACAGCGAGATCATGAACTCACCCGTAGTCTCCAGGATGAACGTGCGTTGTCATGCGTTCGATATGAAGAGTCTTACTACAGCTACCGGGGCGAGATGGTTATCGATGTCTACGGTGCGATTGATGCTCTGGTCGGCGCAAAAAATGTTTTTATGGACACGGATCCGGTGGAGGTGCGACGTGACAGTTATGAATTCGAAATTCTAGAACAAGACGACTTTTACATCTGTTTGCCGCATTTGGCATCCAATGACGAGGCGGCCAAGGATCGCGTGCGTAACGAGCGGCTCGAAAGGAGCCGAGGAAACATTCAAAGTCCGTCGGCTCGAATCATCACGACCGATAGGAAAAACTCGTTCCTCGATATCAATTTCGATGAACACGTTGTCAGTTTGGTGGAATGCGATCCGGATGACTTTCGGTTTGTGATGATGCTCTTGCAGATGCAGGCGATACCAACGTCACATGGTGACAAACTGTTTGAGCGGGTTGAAAAAATCCAATCACGACTGTCGATTCGATTGCCGGAACAAAGCTCGGGACCGCTCGTTGATGTGTCATCGAGACCGGTCGTATTGATGCGAAGCAACGCTGACGGTTCGCTCGATTTGGCGCTACGTGTTCGTGACCACGCGGGACGTTTACGCGTGCCCGGGGCGGCTCCGGTGGTATCGATCGGAGAGCAGGACGGTCGGCAGGTTCAGTTCCGCCGCAACATCGCCGAAGAGCTCCAACACGCCGAGCAACTTTCCGGCGCGCTGCGGTTTGAGGCGTTGCCAGGCGACGATGGGATCGCGTCGGAACAGTTCGCAGGTCATCTGACTGATTTCGGTGACATCCTGAACATGATCGATCTGTTGCAGTCATGGGCTTCCGAAGAGGAACAGGGGCGGAGTCTCGGTCGCGCGTTTGACGGAATACCGGTGCCGGAAGTGCTGTGGGATCGAAACAGCGAAAAGCCGCTGTCGGTGTTGGGTAGCATCTCGAGCAACAACGTTCGCGTCGAGATTAATCGAAAGCGGGACTGGTTCGGAATCAGCGGTCAGTGTGACGTCGGAGGGAAGCAGATTGCCCTCAGCGAGCTGCTGCAGAACCTGACGAATGACGATGTGGATCATCTGCACGGCGACTTCGTTAAGCTGAAAGATGGCCAATGGGCACGCATCGGTGAGAAGCTGCGTAATCGATTGCGGCGACTGCGTGATGCAACGCACGCGGACCGCAAGACGATGAAAGTGGACGCGACCGCCGCACCTGCGATTCGCGAGTTTCTAGACGAAGGTGAGATTCAGTATAAAGCCGTCAAGGCGTGGAACCAGTGTCTTGAGCGACTCGCCCGGGCAGAGAAGCTCGAACCCAAAGTGCCTGAGGGACTCGACGCGAACCTGCGTGACTACCAGCTCGATGGTTTCCGGTGGCTGCGACGGTTGGCCGAATGGGGCGTCGGCGGTGTGCTCGCCGATGACATGGGATTGGGAAAAACGTTGCAGACCCTGGCCGTGTTGTTGGACCGGAAAGACGAAGGACCGGCGTTGGTGATCGCACCGACGAGTGTTGCCTTCAACTGGGTGCGAGAAGCCGAACGATTTGCTCCGGCGTTGTCCGCGCACATGTATCGCGAGACCGATCGTGCCGAGTTCCTGAAATCGGTCGCAGCCGGAGACTTGGTGATCTGCAGCTATGGTTTGGCGTTGAGAGATGCGGAAGCCATCGCGGGCGTCGAATGGGGATCAGTGGTACTGGATGACGCGCAGGCAATCAAGAACAGTCGCAGTAAAACATCCATGGCGATTGCAACGATTCCCTCAAAGTGGACGATCGCACTGACGGGAACACCGGTGGAGAATCACCTCGGTGAACTGTGGAGTTTGTTCCACGTTGTCTCGCCGGGAGTGTTTGGCGGTTGGGAACAATTTCGCAAACGCTTTGCCACGCCGATCGAGAAGGAGAACAACGAGGCGGCGCGACTCGGACTCGCCGAGCGGCTCAAACCTTTCGTGCTGCGTCGCAAGAAGTCAGAGGTGCTCAAAGACTTGCCGCCACGGACGGAAATGAATTTGTATGTCGACCTCTCGAAAGAAGAACGTGAAGAGTATGAGCGTGTGCGTCTCGAAGCGATCGGTGAAGTCGACCAGATCGAATCGCTTGTCAAAACGCAGGATCAACGCTTCCGGATCTTGGCATTGATTACCCGGTTACGGCAAATCAGTTGCAACGCGAAGTTGGTCAATGGATCCTTCGAAGGTGAGGCGGCCAAACTCGTTCAATTGCGGGAAACGTTGACCAACCTCAAAGAGGAAGGTCACCGTGCGTTGATCTTTAGCCAGTTCACCGAACACCTCGCGTTGATCCGCAGCGAACTCGATGACGCCGGATTCACCTACGAGTACCTGGACGGTTCGACGCCCGCTCAGGCACGACAAGATCGCGTCGATGCGTTTCAAAACGGAACCGCGGACGCGTTTTTGATCTCACTCAAGGCGGGAGGTACCGGATTGAATTTGACCGCGGCGGACTATGTCATCCACATGGACCCATGGTGGAATCCGGCGGTCGAAGATCAGGCGACGGACCGGGCCCACCGGATCGGTCAGCAGAAACCCGTCATGGTGTACCGGATCATTGCCCGGGGCACGATTGAGGAAGAAATCCTCTCGCTTCATGAATCGAAACGCGATCTCGTTGCGGGCGTGATGGAGGGAACTGCGGCCGCCGCGAAGCTGAGTAACGACGAGTTGATCGGCATGCTGCGAAACGGCTAAAGACTTTGGAACGACGTAACCAGAATTCACGCAATTCCAGCTACAGGTGCTGGGCTTTACAATGTCAGGATACCCTCGTGTACCAACGTGGCTGGACGACCGGGCAGGTGGTAATTGGGATTGCGATAGATGCACGGGATGAGGGTAGGCCGCGTCTTGGCACGTCGTTCGAGTGTGGATCACGCCATCGCTAGTTGATACGTCGCAAAGCGGCCCCCAGGGCTTGGTGCGTCGGCGGTTTGGTATGTCAGTTGCTTAGGAAGGGGTGAGGCGGGTGTTGACGTTTGGGTCCGGGTTGGCCGAATGAGCGTCGAAAACCTGTGATCGCGATACGCTTTCTTCAGAAACTGACCGGAACCCC
>JBICHZ010000403.1:0-9783 GCA_043101355.1 Rhodopirellula sp. JB044 | reverse complement strand
CAATGGAGAAAACTGTTGGTGTCCCCGTGAGCCGAAGTGCGTGAGCACTCGCGTAGTTCGGCGTTAGCGGGACCGAATGCACTCACCTTCCGTCGGGCTTGCCCCGGCGGAAGCAACGTTCTCACACGCTGAGTCCGCCGGGGCGAGCCCGACGGAAGGTGAATGCATTCGGCCCCGCAAACGCAGAACTACGCGAGTGCTCACGCACTTCGGCTCACGGGGACACCAACAGTTTTCTCCGTTGATCAGTACCCTGCAACGACGGCTTGCGTGAAAACGTTGGCAACCAACGCAAACATCTCACCCGCGCAGATTCCTTAGAACCGTATGCAGGATTCCGCCGTTGCGGTAGTACTGCAGTTCAACTGGCGTATCGATGCGGACACGGCAGGGGAATTCCGTGACTTTTCCGTTCGGATCGGTGGCGGTGACGTTGATCACCGAACGCGGTTCGAGCTCGTTCGACAGGCCGTTAATGTCGAACGATTCCTCGCCGCTGAGTCCGAGCGACTCCCAGGTTGCTCCATCGGCGAACTCGAGCGGCAAGACTCCCATGCCGACCAAATTGCTGCGATGGATGCGTTCGAAACTCGCGGCGATCACCGCCTTGACGCCTAACATCAATGTACCCTTCGCCGCCCAATCGCGACTGCTGCCGGTGCCGTATTCCGTACCCGCCAAAACGATCAGTGGCACCTTTTCGGCTTGGTATTTCATCGACGCATCGTAGATGCTCATCACCTCGTCGGTCGGCAAGTATCGCGTCACCCCGCCTTCGGTTCCCGGAGCGAGTTGGTTGCGAATGCGGATGTTGGCAAACGTTCCCCGCACCATCACTCGGTCGTTACCTCGACGTGAACCGAACGAGTTGAATTCACGCACCGGAACTCCGTTTTCTTGCAGGTACCGTCCCGCTGGTCCATCCGTTGCGATCGCACCGGCGGGCGAAATATGGTCGGTCGTGACCGAGTCGTTCAACAACGCGAGCACACGGGCGCCCTGGATCGGGCCGATATCAGGAACCGCGTCACCGGTCACTTCATCGAGGAACGGCGGATGGTGAATGTACGTGCTTGATTCGTCCCACGGGTACAACGCACCGCCGGAAACATCGATCGCGTTCCACAGTTCGTTACCCTTGACCGCCGCCTCGTATTCTTCGGTGAACATTTCCGGTTGGATACACGCGGCGATCGTTTCGCGGATCTCATCGGATGACGGCCAAATGTCTTTCAAATAAACGTCATTCCCCTCGTCGTCCTTGCCGATCGGCTCGTTGACCAAATCAATGTCGGTCGTGCCCGCCAACGCGTATGCGACCACCAATGGAGGACTGGCGAGATAGTTGGCTTTCGTCAACGGATTGACGCGGCCTTCGAAGTTTCGGTTTCCACTGAGCACCGCCGACGCGACCAGATCACCTTCCTTAATCGCGGCAGCCACTGGTTCGGGCAACGGCCCGGAGTTACCGATGCACGTCGTGCAACCGTATCCGACCGTATTGAAACCGAGTTGATCGAGGGCTTCCGTGAGGCCCGCACGATCCAGGTAGTCCGTCACGACACGTGACCCCGGAGCGAGCGAAGTCTTCACATAAGAGGGAACCGTCAACCCGCGTTCGACGGCTCGTTTGGCGAGCAATCCGGCACCGACCATGACCGACGGGTTGGACGTGTTGGTGCACGACGTGATGGCAGCGATGACGACGGCACCGTGCGTGATCTCGACGCTGTCGCCGTTGTTCGACACGGTTCCGATACGCGTGAGAGCCTCCGGCGGCAAACCGAAACCGGACTTGCCGACCGGAGCGGTCAACGATTTGTTGAACTCGCCCTTCATGTCCGCCAGCGTGATCCGGTCTTGCGGGCGTTTCGGTCCCGCGAGGCTCGGTTCGACCGTCGACAGATCGAGCGAAAGCGTTTTGGTGTACTCGAGCGTCGGGCCATCGTCGCGTCGGAAGATGCCCTGCTCTTTGCAGTACCGCTCGACCAGCTCCACGTTCTCCTTCGTCCGTCCGGTTTGCCGGAGGTACTGCAGCGTCACATCGTCGACGGGGAAGAATCCCATCGTCGCCCCGTACTCGGGAGCCATGTTGGCGATCGTCGCACGATCGGCGACGCTCATTGCGTTCATCCCGGTACCGAAGAACTCGACGAATTTGCCGACCACGCCTTCTTGGCGAAGGATTTCGACCACCCGCAAAACCATGTCGGTCGCGGTCGCACCGGGTGGGATCTCGCCCGTCAATTCGAAACCGATCACCTCGGGCATCAACATGTACAGCGGCTGGCCGAGCATGTTGGCTTCCGCCTCGATCCCGCCAACGCCCCAACCGAGGACGCCCAAACCGTTAATCATCGTCGTGTGGGAGTCGGTTCCGACGAGCGTATCGGGAACCGCCACCGTTCCGCCCTCGTCTTGCTTCAACGCGACCACGCGGGCGAGATATTCCAGGTTGACTTGGTGGACGATACCGACGTTGGGCGGAACAACGCTGAAGTTGTCAAATGCTTGCTGTCCCCATCTGAGAAATTCGTATCGTTCCTTGTTGCGTTGAAACTCCATCTCGACATTTCGCACCAAGGCACCTTCGCTGCCGAAGAAGTCGACCTGGACCGAGTGATCGATCACCAAATCGACTGGAATCAACGGGTTGATTTTTTTCGGGTCGCCGCCGATTCGCTGCATCGCCGAACGCATCGCGGCCAAATCGACGACCGCCGGCACTCCGGTGAAATCCTGCAGCACGACGCGGTAGGGTTTGAACGGGACTTCGTGCGGCGCGACTTCCTTGGCCTGCCATGCAGCGAGATTTTTCACGTCGTCCTGAGAAATCTGAAAATCGTCACAATTCCTCAGCACCGCTTCCAACAAAACGCGTATCGAAAACGGCAACCGGTCGATCTGTCCGAGACTTTGTTTCTGCAACGTCTCGAGGCGATACAGGTCCGCCTTGCCTGAACCGGTTTCGAAAGACTCTCGTGCACCGAATAAATTCGCAGTCACTGGTTGGTTTCCTTCGTCGAAGTGCAATGATGGCGTCGGCGACGTTGCCGGCACGTGTGTCCGCCGTGTTACAACAAAAGTTTAGCAATTGTCACCAGGCAGTGTCTTCGAACGGGCACGTTCGCAGCAACGATCTTCACAATCGAAAGGGAAGCATGACCGAACGTTCACAACAGCACGATGATGTTTGCCGTTCTGCGTCGAAAACATTTTGCGTGTACAACCCTGCAACTGGCGAACCAATCCAGCCGGATTTTTTCGAATCGACACCTGCGGAGATCGACGACGCTGCGAACCAAGCCGCACGGGCCGCCGATTGGATGGCCGAATCATCGCCGGACCAACGTGCCCAATTGCTCGAGGCCGTCGCCGACGGGATGGATGCGCGTCGCGACGACATCCTGCAGCGATGTATTTTAGAAACCGGCTACCTCCCCGAACGGGTCATGGGCGAGTTTCGCAGAGCGACCGGGCAACTCCGCACGTTCGCCGGTCTCACCCGCGATCGTTACTGGGACGAGCGTCAAATTGCCGAGGGCGATCCTCATCGCGAAATCGTGCCGGGTGTGATCATGCCGCGACCGGAGATGCGGCGACGGTTGGTGCCGGTCGGCCCGGTGGCCGTGTTCGGTGCCTGCAACTTCCCTTTGGCCATTTCGGTGGTCGGCAATGACTTCGTCTCCGCCATCGCGGTCGGCTGCCCGGTGATCGTGAAGTCGCACCCGTCGCACGCCGGCACATGCGACATCCTCGGCGGAGTCGTATGCGATTGCGTCGAGGCGATGCGTTTTCCCGAAGGAACGTTTTCGCTGCTGCATGGAAATCAACCGGAAACGTCCGTCGCACTCGTCCAGCATCCGGCGATCGCGGCAGTCGGCTTCACCGGCAGCCCGCAAGGTGGACGGGCCCTCGCCCAAGCGATCTTGGCGCGCGAACGACCGATCCCGATCTTTGCCGAACTCGGCTCGACCAACCCCGTCTTCCTTACAGAGTCGGCGTTGAACGAGCGTCTCGATGAGATCGCGAAGGGCTTCGCCGACTCGCTGCGATTCGGGAACGGTCACATGTGCACAAAACCTGGCGTCATCGTCATCCCGGAAAAGATGCTTGCCCCGTTTTCGGACGCCGTCGTGAAAGTCATGAAACAGCAATCGCCGTTGCCGCTGCTCAGCGGGTCGGTGGCCGACGCGTTCGATCGTGGCATTGCACGGCTTCGATCCGACGGGAAAATCACCAGCGTTCACGAAGGAGAATACGAAGGCGAATCGGCCCCTTCCTACGGGCCGTGGCACCGCGGGCCTCACTTGTTCACCGTCGACGGGGCAACCGCCATGTTGCCCGGCGATGACTCATCGTCATCGAACAGCGGACTGCTGCACGGTGAAACGTTCGGCCCTGTGTCGCTGATCGTTCGCTACCGCGATGAAAACGAGATGCTCGCGATCGCCAATCAATTCGAGGGTTCCTTGACCACCACGATTCATCGGGGACCGGATGACGAGTCGCTCGTCCGACGTTGGTTGAAGATCGCAGAGCGATTCGCGGGACGGATCGTTTACAACGGATGGCCAACGGGGATGGAGATCGGCCCCGCAACGCAGCATGGCGGTCCGTATCCCGCCAGTCTCGATGGCAACAGCACCTCGGTGGGCTTCGCGAGCCTCCGCCGTTTCGTCCGCCCGGTCTGCTACCAGAATTGGCCGGTGGACGAACTGCCTGATTGGGAATGAGAACTCCGAGAGAACGACGGCGTCAGCGAACTGACATCCGGGGGGCTCTCGACTAGAATCGCGACGGGGTGCCGCATCTTCACACCCGAATTCCGCCCGTTCAAAACCACCTTCGATCGAGCCCAACCGATGTCCGTTCGCTCCCTGTTGCCATTCGTCCTGCTCGCACTGCTGCCCGGGCTGCTCGTCGGCCGGTTTGCTTTCGCGGACGAGAAGTCCGACTTGCGAATGATCGGCGACACACTTCGATCGGCCGACTCCGACGAAATGCTGTCGCTCGCCGAACGTTTTGAAGACTCGGCCGAACTGCCCGACGTCGCCAATGGCCTCGCGGCGGCGGCGATGGTTCACGCGTACGCCTCGGGTGACACAGAACGGATCGACCGCGTTGCCAGCAATCTGCCGTCGTCGGTTCGCGAACAAATGGGGGACACAAAGGACTTTCACGTTTTGGCACCGCGCCAGTTGACCTTGTCGGCGGAAGATTTTTCTTCTTCCGTGCCGATGATGGTCAACACCTTTCGCGATCGCGTGATCCTGGCGACGGCGATCGGCAACACCGAACGCGTTCGCCTGCAAAAGGAACGGATCGAGAAAGCCGAATTGAGCCCGCAACTCCGAGCTGAATTGATTCAGTTCGCGACCGATGCCGAAGAACTAACCACTCGCATCCCGTCGTCGCCATTAAAAACCGCGGTCGATCTGTCGCGTGCGGCGGAAATCGGTGACGCGGCGGAGTCGGACCGTGCCTATGAGAAATACGTGATGTATCTGCAATCCGGTCTGCGTCGTCGCAAATTCATGACGCGCACCCGAGGAGGCATCGGGACGAACCAATACGATCACTTGGTCGCGATGGCCGAAAACCAAGCCGACGTGATTACGGCCATCTCGACCATCCATCAAAATTATTGGGCCGGTCAAATCGAACGCGGGAAAGCGATCGAGCAGATTCAACAAACGCTCTCCAACGAGATGGATCTCAAAAAGAAACGGGCCGCGTTGTACTGGGCGTTGAAAGCCCTCAAAGAGGAACAGACCACGAAGGACAAGGAAGAGTCGAAGGCACGAAACCGTGAACGCACCGAATCCCTTCGCCGACGTCGGTCCGAGGACATTTCCGCGGTCTGGCCGACGGTCTTCCAACACCGCGATCTTCGCAGCGACGCAACCGGACTGCGTCAACAGATCTCCCAGTACTCCGAGGAAAACTCGGGTGCCCTCTCGATGTGCTACGCCAAATGTTCGCTGTACCTGCGGCGTTTGCACCGGACGCTGCAAACGGAACTGGACGGTTTGACGATGAACCAACAAACCATGTTGCGGACGTATCTTCGGGAACTCGAAGAGGAACTGCAGGAGCCGTTCGATCGCAACAGCAATCTGTACGCACTGGCGCAGCGACGCGAGTATTCTCCGCAACCATCGGGCATCGACGAGAACGCCTCCTCGGAACTCGCAAGCATGCTCGCGAGCGTGAAGATGCCGATGAGCAACAACCATCGTGAACTGGCGAGTTTTGCCTTGTTCCAATCCATGGTCGGCTCGATGGCGTCGGCCGGGAAAGACGGCAACCGAAACGAACTCGCCGTGCTCGCGAAGATGATCAACGAGTCGTCGTTGTTGATCGATGGGCACAAACAAGCATTGAATTCGCTCGGTTCGCAAATCTATCGCGGCAAGATCAGTGCCGCTCAGTTACAAACGATCGATGACCCGATCAGCGTTCTTTCGCAACTCGCCGGCATCATCGAAAACGAACCGCTTGGCCAATCCGACGTGCCTGAGGAAGTTAGCGAAGAGGCATTCAACGTTCTGATCGCGCAGACGTTGGACGCGTCGCGGTAGGCGAGGTTGGCAACACGTCGCCGCGGATCTCCGAGACGCGGAATCCACCCCGCAGTACAGTCCCCTCGGCCTCGGAGCGGCTGAGCGACGTGAACACCGCCCTGACGCGAACTTAGCCTTCGAAAGGTTCGCCGATCACATCGTCCCACTTCAACCTTTGTTCCGGCGTCAGAATCTTCAAGATTTCATTGACCGTGTTCTGGGTTGCGATGGACTTCGCTCGCTCAAACTCCAACACATCGCGATGACGTTCGGGATCTCCGTCGGGCATCCCCGGTTCATTCCAATTTCCGGGGCCTTCATCGGGTCGACGTTCGCCGCCTCCCTGGTCCCTTCGTGAGCCGCGTCCTCCGCCTCCTCTGCTCGATCCTCCAAAGCTGAACCCGTTCATGCCAGGGCCACCGAACCGTGGTGGTCCGCCTCGGCCCGGTCCTTCGCGTCCGTTGCCGCGGCGGGGGCGAGTTGTTTCAATGATCCGGTTGATCGCGTCTCGCTGTTCGCTACTCAGTCCGAGTTCCCGCTCCATATGAGCCGACTTGAACGTGAACGGCAACATTTGCTGAGCCATGATTTGGCGCAGTCGTTTCATCTGCTGCGGTGTGATGCGTTCGTTCACAAAGTCGCTGAAATCGCGAGCCAATTTGGACGTTTCATCGTTCGCGTCGCCCGACTCGTTGATCGTGTGCCCGCCCATCGCTTGACGTTGTTGATGGAATTGCTCGACCGCCAATTCGATCTCATCCGCGACCGCGGGGTCGATACCGATTTCGCTGCGGACACGGTAATCCGCCACAGCCCGCAGCGGACCGACTCGTTCGAGAATCTGCAATTCTTCAAGCATCTTAGAGACCCGCGCCGAAGTCGCCTCGAGTTCCGGTGCGAGCGTGGGATCGTCGGCCCGATCGTCCAAAAAGTCTTGGTAAAACGCGAGCGACGTTTCCAGGAAACTCCGCCGGAGATCCTGCAGATCCGGGCGATATGCCAACTCGCTTTCACTAAGACTGCTGAACGTATCGACGGCGTTTCGTGCCTGTTGGAAACTGCGCTGAGCCTGCTCGCGTTGATGCATCTCACGCTGCAGCGCGTTGGCCGTGTGCCGTTGCTCACGCCAAATCATCAACGTCGTGATCAACAACCCGAGCGATGCGAACAGCAACAGACCTCCGGCGACGGCAACGAGCCCGCTGTTGCGACGACGCCACTTTGCCAACCGCTCGATCACCGTCGGCGGCTTTGCCGTGATCGGTTTATCGTCCAACCAAGCCTGCAGGTCATCGGCGAAGTCGCCCGCGCTGCCGTAGCGTTCCGAGGGCAGTTTCGCCATCGCCTTTCGCACGATCGTATCCAACTCGATCGGCAATGCAGGATCGATCGAACGCGGTGCGGGCGGCTCATGAAGTGCCACGTTGTTAAGCATCTCGCGATACCCGTCGCCTTGGATCGCCGGCCGCAACGTTAACAGTTCATACAGCGTGACGCCGAGCGAATAGATGTCTGTCCGGTGGTCGAGTTCATCACGCTGCCCGGCCGCTTGTTCGGGGCTCATGTAACGAAGCGTCCCCATCGGGTCGCCCGTCCGCGTCAGATGCGTCGCCTCCGTTTGAACTTGAGCGAGCCCGAAGTCCGTGACCCAGATCTTCCCCGCCGAATCGATCAATAAGTTTGCCGGTTTGATGTCGCGGTGCACCACGCCGTATTGGTGAGCGTGATGGATCGCCGACGCCGCCTGGTGAGCCATCCTCACCGCGGTTCGGTAATATTTTGAACGAGCCGACGCGTTGCTGCTGAAGACAGTCGTGTGTCGCGAGATCGTGTCCTTGGCCGACGCCGACATCCGACTTGTAGACACGCCGCTCGGCGATGGATTGTTCGTTCGCGGTGTGCTCTTGATCGACGGACTTTTTTTGTACAGAGGTTGGACCGTGGAATCGACCGGGGTCGTGTCGTCGATGGTCGCAGACGCGTTGCTTTCACGCATGCTTTCGATCAACTCAGCCAACGTGCTGCCGTCGATCATTTGCATCGCGTAGTAATGGATGCCTCGGTCGCTGCCGACGGCGTAAACGGGAACGATGTTGGTGTGATGGATCGTGGCGGCGGCGTGGGCTTCGTTTCGAAAACGTTGCAAACGCACCTCATCCAAACCGCTGGCAAACGGCAGCACCTTCAACGCCACGTGACGCCCGAGGGATAATTGAATCGCTTCGTACACCACGCCCATGCCGCCTCGGCCGAGTTCACCGACGATTTGAAAATCGCCGATCGGTTTGGCAGTGAACTCCGCATCCGGTGCCACCACCGCGGCCGGTGCCGGTTCGGCGACACGATGCACCAACGCGAGGCCTTCGAGCGAAGGACGCAGTTCACCGGCGATGTCCGCGTGCTGTTGCAGATACTCTTCGGTCGTCGGTGCGTTTCCCGCATCGAGCATCCGCATGTAATCCTTCACCGCCGCAACAACGCGGCCGTCATCGGTTTCGTCGAGTCCGCTCATTCGTCACTCATGGTTGATTTCAGCTTCGCTAACCCACGCACCCATAACTTCTCGACACTGTCAACACTCCGCCCCATCTCGCGAGCCACCTCGGCGAACGGCAACCCTTCGACGTGCCGCAAAACGATCACGCGTCGATAGTCATCCGGCAAACCTTCGAGGGCACCGGCGAGCTGCAAGAACGCTTCGTTGCGAGCAAAGTTTTGGCTCGGCGAGGTTTCGTTGCCGGCGAGTTGCGATTGCAGGAACCCGGTCGCACTGGCGACGCTCTGGTTGAGTCGTTGTTCCAACCGAGGATCGCGTTTGGCCGTGCCGAGGTACTTGCGAACGTGCATCGCCATCGTGTTGGTCAGAATGCCTCGCAGCCAACCGGCGAACTCTTCCGCCGACTCGCCACGGAACTCCGCGATGTTCCCGTGCGCCGCCATGCAGACCTCCTGGGCAATGTCGGACGGATCCGCTTTGCCTTGCATGTGATGGTGCAGTCCGGTTCGAGCGAGAAACACGAGGTACTTTCGATAGTTGTTGAGCAGTTCTCCCAACGCGTCGGCGTCACCGGACCGCGCAGCATCAATCAGACGCTCCATGCGCGACGGAGGCTGCGAATGCTGGGATTGAGATAAATTTTCCAAAGCGAGCGGTGCCGAAGAAACGGGAGCGTAAGAAATTGGTTGCGGTCAAACCGAAAAACCGCCACAGAAATCT
>JBICHZ010000402.1:0-11078 GCA_043101355.1 Rhodopirellula sp. JB044 | reverse complement strand
ACATTGAAATCATCGCGGTATGCTGAATTAACCCCGTGTCGTCGGTGATTGGCACCATCGCGGCATCAATCGTCGACGAGGTGTCTTTCACGAAGAGGTGTTTGTCGTTGTAGCCTTCTTTCGAGAATGTGAGTCGGATCGTCGCATCGGCTTCAATCGATACCGTGAATTTGCCATCTCCGTCCGAATGGTAGGCCGCTTCGTTGCCGCGAACCCGTATCGTTACACCAGGAAGGATGTTTTCGCTCGTGTCTTTGACCACCCCGTGTAACGTCGTGCGTACCGAGCTTTGATCGACATTGCTCGGGTGCGTGCGTTCTGCCGCGTGCAGGGGCTCTGTTTCACAGAGGAGGGTCATCACCAGAGGCAACGAGCAGAACGCGTGAAGATGGAGTGGGGGCATGGTGTCAATCGGATTTGTGTGGATGGGATTTCTGTCGAGGAAGGCGGGCGATCATGACCGACGCGATCATGACCGGCATTGCAAATCAACTTCGAGGCGACATCAATTTTCGAGATCAACTATCGAGGCACGATGTGTTCTGCTAATTCCTCCAAGACTGTAATTGTCACGTTTTTTCAGGGATCTTTTGATAGGAACGATTCGCTGGAACTGCACGGCGAATCACCGGAGCGGCTGCTGCGTCCGGCGTGTCGGTCCGATCGGCCTGCGATTTGCTCGCGGTTCGATTTCCTCGAGCGATCGTTGTGGATCGACAGTGGCCCGTCTCGGGGTTCGAATTGTGCGTTGACGGAAATGCACAATGCGGGCAACGGAAATCTTCTAACGGACAGAAAACGTGAACAGCTCTACCCACCGAACCGAGGCTGCGGAAGGATCGGGCCGTACACCCGATACGGCAGGTCCCCCCGCGGTCGACATCGAAACGCCCGTCGACGTGTCACGGTACACGGCGGCGGTGGATTTGCCGGTCTCGGTCGAGGATGCATTCGCGTATCACGAACGCCCCGGTTGTCTCGGCCGATTGGTGCCGCCTTGGGAATCGGTCGAGGTCGAGCATTCCGACAACAGTCTCGCCGTTGGCAGTCGCGTCGTGTTGAAGACAGGATTGTTGGGTGTTCCTCTTCGGTGGCATGCCCGGCACACGCGTTACGAACCGCCGACTTTGTTTGCCGATGTGCAAGACTCCGGGCCGTTCGCGTTTTGGCATCACCAGCACAAGTTTTCGGCCGTGGGACCAAACGCGTCGCGGATGACCGACGACGTGGCCTATCGAGTTCCGATGAGTGGCGTCGGGGAACTGTTCGGCGGTTCGATGGTTCGCGGCAAATTGGAGGCGATGTTTGCCTACCGCCATCGCGTCACGCAAGATGACTTGGCGTTGATGGCGAAGTACCCGGGGACGCCGAAAACGGTGGCGGTCTCGGGCGCGACCGGATTGGTCGGTTCGGCGTTATGCAATTTGCTGACGTTGTTGGGGCACAAGGTTTACAAAATCACGCGAAACGAGAAAGCAGACGAAGGAGAAATCGCCGCCTGGTCGACCGACGAGGAATTCGAAAAGTTTAACGACGTCGACGTTGTGGTTCATCTCGCCGGGAAGTCAATCGCGAGTAAGCGTTGGACCGATGACGTCAAACAAGAGATCCGCGACAGCCGCGTGTTGAAGACGCGAGAACTCAGCGAACGTTTGGCGAAATTGTCGAGTCGACCCGAGACGCTGATTTGCGCATCGGCGACCGGGTTCTATGGTAGCCGCGGTGATGAAATTCTCAGCGAGTCATCGGAGCCGGGTGATGATTTTCTCGCGGGTGTCTCGCAGGAGTGGGAGGATTCGTGCCGTGCCGCTGCGGACGTCGGCGTGCGGGTGGTCAATACGCGTTTCGGGATCGTCTTGTCGCCCAAGGGGGGAGCGTTGGAGCAGATGTTGCTGCCCGCCAAACTTTGCGGCGGTGCTCTCGGCAGCGGACGACAGTATTGGAGTTGGATCGCGTTGGATGACGTGCTCGGTGCGATCGTCCACTGTATCCATACCGATTCGGTCGTGGGCCCGGTGAACTTTGTCTCGCCGGCGCCGATGACCAATCGCGAGTTAGCCAAAACGCTCGGCCGCGTTCTCGGGCGTCCCGCGTTGTTGCCAGCACCCGCACCCGCGTTGCGGATCGCGATCGGAGAAATGGCCGATGCGTTGTTGTTGGCCAGCACGCGAGTGATTCCAGATACACTGCAATCGACCGGCTATGAGTTCCGGTTCCGTTCGCTCGACGACGTGCTGCGTTACTCGCTCGGGAAAGTTCGTTTGGCGTCACAGGCGTGAGATTCGTGGCGGCATGCCGTCTCCGCCTGCTGGTGAGAAAAGTCGTTCACCGAAAGGAACGCTGATGTTGGCTCATGCTTTGTTCATTTTGAATCTTCTGGCGACTTGGTACATGGTGGGGCTGATTTGGATGGTGCAGGTGGTGCACTATGCGATGTTTGACCGCGTCGGGGAGGACGAGTTTGCTCGCTACGCGACCGATCACGCTCGCTTGATCACGCCGATCGTGATGGTTCCCATGTTGGTGGAAATTGCGACGGCGGCAGGTTTGGTCATGTGGGCGCCGGCCGGGGTGCCGCGCGGTTGGATGATTCTGGGTTTGGTGGTCGTGGTGTTGATTTGGGCGAGCACCGCGTTTCTGCAGGTGCCGTGTCATTCGCGATTGGCGGGCGGGTTTGATGGGCAGGTGTACCGGCGTCTGGTCTCGACCAACTGGATCCGCACGATCGGGTGGACGCTGCGTGGTGGTTTGATGGCGGTCTGTCTGTGGCGGATGTTGCTCTCGCGATAGCGCCTCGCGGTGTCGTATTCGGGCCGGTCGGGGTTCGTTGCCCCGAGGTGACGGATTCGACGCAAACGGATTCGACGCAAAAAGTGCAATGGTTGACAATCTGCCCCCGGCGGCTTTATCCTCCCCAGGCTCGATCCAGAGCGGTTCGTCTATGGTCCTCGCAGCGTTTCGATCGGGGCCGGATTCGTGTTCGTGTTGAGAACGCGTGCTGGTCCTTTTGAATCACCCAAGCGACGGCGTCCGCTCGATCAAATACCCACTTTCGCGTGTTTCGTGAACGACCGTTTGACTCTCGTGTCGTTCCCCCAAAGTTAGTAAAGCGACCGAACATCTGATGAACGTTGATCTGGACGCAATCGCTCAACGCGGGCGTTGCGAGGTTTCGAGTTTACGTTTGGCCCTGCCGTTGATCGAGCAAGGCTACACTCCCCCGTTTCTCGCGCGGTATCGTCGAGACGAGTTGGGGGGGCTCGACGAATCGAGCCTGTGGGCGTTGTCTCACGCCGTCCGCACGCAGCAACGACTCGACGAATATCGCGAGCAGTTGCACACGGCTTGGAAAGCAACCCAACTGGCCGATCCGGCAATCGGGCGAGCCATTTCCAACGCGAAATCACGACGTTTGCTCGACCGGCTGAGCCGTCGGGTGAAGGCCGAGTCGAACGAATCGGGCAGTCTGACGCAGCGGTTGGCCGTTCGCGTGATGAGCCCACAAAAGGGCGACGGGGACAATCTCGAGGCGATCGCGGCCGGATTGATGCAGTCCGCCGCCGAGGCGACGCCGAAACCTGCTTTATCCGAAACCGAATCGGCCGAAACCGAAGCAGCTGAAGCGACTCCGGACGCTGAATCGACCGCGTCCGCTCCGTCGGCAGAATTGGCAATCGCCAAGCTCGACGATGCATTGGCGAAACGGATGAGCGGCGATCCGCGGATCATCGGAGCCGCCGTTCGCTGGCTGGCGCGGAACGCGAAAATCCATATCGTCGATGTGACCGACCCGCACGGCGGCGATGACGGTGAAGACGAACCGGCCAAGTCGGAGAAAAAAGGCAAGAAAAAGAAAAAAGGCAAAGCCGCTGCCGCTGCTGACGAAGCCACTTCTGATGACAAGCCGTCCGAGAGCAAAACAGCCGAGAGCGAAACAGCCGATGCCGAGGTGGCGGAAGCGAACGCGTCCGATACAGAGCCCGCGGAAACCCCCGCGACGCAAACCACTGCTGGTGAAGGCCCCGCTACTGAAACCGCTGCTAGCGAAACGCAGGCTGAGCCGGTTGCCGAAACGTCGGCTGAACCTGCCCGCGAAACACCTACCAGCGAAACACCTGTCGCCGAAGGTTCGCCTGCAGAGGCACCCGCGGCCGAACCGGCACCTGCTGTGGATTCGTCACCGGCGAGCGACTCTTCGTCCGCTGACGCTCCTGCGGTTGAGACTCCTGCCGCCGAACCCAATGCCGTGACCGAGCCGACCGCTGAGGCCGCCGCGTCGACCGAACCGGCGGACACGCAATCGGCTGAGACGCAGTCGGCTGAGCCCAAAGCGGCCGCCTCGGAAAAGAAAGCCGCTCCGGCGGCAAAACCGAAGAAGAAAAAGATTTCTCCGCGTCAACGTCGACGCCGTTGGCTGGTCAGCACGCTCAAGCCGCTCTCGGGCAAACGCATGCCGGCGGGCAAACTGAGTGCTTTCCAAGTCGTCATGCTCAGCCGTGCGTTGCGGAGCCAAGTCGCCACGTGTGCGTTTGATTACGACGCCGCGCAGCTTGTCGCGGAAGTCCAGAAGGCCGCATCGAACCTGAACCGTCACTTCAGCGAACGGCTCGCCGCGGTCGTGTTGGCCAACGAAGCCACGCTTCGCGATGCTGCCGAAAGTGCGTGGTGGGATGAGATTCAAGAACAAGCTTCCTCGCGGCTCGTTTCGATCGCTGCCGACAATCTGCATCGTCAGATCAATCGTGGCGGCGTGGAAGCGAAGGTCGTGATGTCGATCGACGCGATCGGTCCTCGCACCGCGGCGACGTCGATCGTTGCCGCCGACGGCCGCGTTCTGCACAACGAAGATATCCCGTGCCAACTTTCCGCCGCCATGCGAACGCTCGCGGTGACGAAGATGGGCGAGTTGATACACAAATACCATGTTGACCTGATCGTGATCAGCAACGGTCCGGCCCGGCGTGCGTGCATGATCGCGGTCGGTGAATTGATCAAACAATCGGCGGATCAGTCCGTGCGTTGGACGCTCGCGGATCGCAGCGGTGCGGACGCGTACGCGGGCAGCGCCGCCGGTGACCAAGAAATGCGTGCCACGCCGCGTCGGTTCCGTTCGGCGGCCTGGATCGCGTTTTCGACGTTGCAGCCTTCCCAAGCGATGGTGAAGGTCGACCCGCTGAAACTCCGACTCGGTTCGTTCCAACGTGAATTGTCCGACCAAGCCGTCTTGGACGCCCTCGAGGATGTCCTCGTCAGTGGTGCCGCTCGCGGCGGTGTGGACGTCAATTCGACGACCGCGTCTTGGCTCGAACGCTTGCCCGGCATGACCGCGGCAACGGCGGAAAAGATCGATACGGAACGTCGTGAGAAACTGATCAACTCACGCGACGATCTCCTGGCACGAGCCGACTGGGAATCGCCGATCCACACGCGTCAGGCGTTGCCATTCCTGCGAGTTTTCGGCAGCGAAGAGACGCTCGACGGAACCCTGATTCACCCAGACGATTACGCTCTGGCGAAACGGCTGGCCAAGGCACTCGAGATCGAACTGCCGCCGCAAACTCCACCGGACTACGAAATGCCCGATTACAGCGAACCGAAGCCGACGGCGGCAGATACCGCGGGTGAAGATGCTGTCGCCTCCGGTGCAGAGGATGGTGAACCGGCGTCGGCCGAAGCCGCGACTGCGGAGATTCAGTCGTTCGGCCCTACCGATACAAACGATTCGGAAGAGTCCACCGCGGACGCTGGTGGCGAATCGGAAGACTCTGTTTCGGCAGAAACGCCGGCCGAAGAGACCGCACCTGAGGCGACCGCGGATGACGCTGACGCGGACGCTAAGCCGGACGGCGAGGAATCTTCCGAAGGTGAACCGAAGGCAGAGGCCGCTGCGGATGGCAATGCGGATGACAACGCGGAGGCGAGTGCCGGCGAGGACGCTGCCGCCGAAGCCAGCGACGATTCGGCCGAACCCGCCGAGGCGTCTGCGGGTGAAAACGCGGAACCGGCTGCCGAACAACCAGCTGCTGAACACCCTGCCCCATCTGTTCCCGAGCCGTTCCGCCAGCCCAAACCCGAGCGTGCCAAGGTCGACAAACTGGTCAAGGAATGGCAGGTCGGTGTGCGTCGATCCAAACAGATTGTGGATTGGCTCTGTGAACCGTTCGGCGAAGGAACCATTGACGGTGCCGCTCCCGCCGTGATGACGACCATGCCGGCGCTCAATGAACTCAAAGAAGGCGACCAAGTCATCGGCGTCGTGGTCGGTGTGATGCCGTTCGGTGTCTTTGTCGAATTGACACCGGAATGCAGCGGATTGATTCACGTCAGCCGAATCTCAGACGGCTTCGTCGAAGACCTCCACGAAGCGGTTCAGGTCGGCGATGTGGTAACCGCCTGGGTGACGGGAATCGACAGCAAGCGTCGACGTGTCGGGCTCAGTGCGATCTCGCCTCAACGCGAAGCGGAATTGCAGGCTCGTCGTCATGATTCGCGACCTCCCCGTGGCGGGCAAGGACACGGCGGCCCGGGGCGTGGTGGCCAAGGTCGTGGCGGACAGACTCGCGGAGGCCAAGGCCGCGGCGGACAGGGTGGTCAAGGCCAAGGTCGTGGGCCGCAGAATCGCAAACAGGGGGCCGGCGGAAACGAATCAGGCGGACCACCACGAGGACGCGGCGGAGGACAGTCCGATCGATCGGGCGGCGGACCTCGCCGTGACGGCCGTGGCGGGGGACGCGACGGCGGACGCGGGCGTGCCGGTGGCGGTCGCCGCGATCAACGAGGCGGACGCGGTCCACGTCGACCAGAAGTCTACGAAGTGGTCGGCAAGGAACCCGATTCGGCACCACTTTCCGACGCCATGCAGGAAGGCAAAGAGCCGCTGCGTTCGTTCGGCGATTTGATGCAGTTGTTCAACAAGGACAAAGCCAAACCTGCGGACGCGAAGGCCTCGGAAGTAAAGCCAGCCGAGGAGAAGCCAGCAGAGTCGAAATCGGAAGAGCCGAAACAGGCTGAACCAAAGCCGGCCGACGCCGCACCGCCGGCGGAAGAATCCAAACCGGTTGCCGAACCGACCAGCGAAGCACCGGCGGCCGCAGTTTCGGATAATAATCCGTCTGCCGGAGAGAATGCCTGATGAGCGACGATTTCGAATCCCGTCTCGAGTCGGCGATCAATCGAGGTCGCCGACGTGCGGAATATCAAGCGTCGGAGGAACGTCGCAAGGAACTGACCGAAGAGGACCTCAAGCGGCTCCATGCGTCGTATCGATTGACGTTGTCGGAAAAGATCGAGAAAGCGGTCCACCAAGTCGCCGATCACTTTCCCGGTTTTCGCACCGAATCGGTGTTCGGCGAAGAAGGATGGGGCGAAGCCTGCTACCGCGACGATCTAAGACTCGACGCCGGCAAACGCAGCAACCTCTACAGCCGCCTCGAAATCGCGATTCGCCCCTACAGCGACCTGCGAGTGCTCGATCTCAAAGGCAAAGGCACGGTGCTCAACCGGGAAATCTTCAATCGATCGTTCTACGCAAAGATTGCCGAAGTCGATCCGGACGAGTTCGCGCAACTGATCGACACCTGGGCCATCGAATACGCCGAACTCTACGCCGCCAAAAGCAGCGTTTAAACACATCGTCCGCTCTTTCCAAAACCGCATGCACTCCCCTTCCGTCGGGCTCGCCCCGGCGGAGGTTGCAAGTGATGGCTACCTGCCGCTGCCGATTAAAGCGGCTCTCCGCTCCGGGCTCGCCCCGGCGGAAGCAACGCCGTGACTCGCTGATTCCGCCGGGGCCAGCCCGGACGGAAGCCGTCAAAGTTTCCGCAGACAATCCTTGGCGAAAGACGTCTCGTCGCGGCAATGAACGCGTCTGGCCCCGTGAGCCGAAGTGCATAAACGCTCGCGTAGTTCAGCGATTGCAGGACCGCATGGACTCACCTTCCGTCGGGCTCGTCCCGGCGAAGGTTGCAAGTGGTCGCTACCTGCCGCTGCCGATCAAAGCGGCTCTCCGCTCCGGGCTCGCCCCGGCGGAAGCAACGCCGTCACCCGCTGATTCCGCCGGGGCGAGCCCGACGGAGATCGTGTTGAGAGGGCGGTACTGGGTAGCGTTCACTTGTGGTTCCGCCGGGGCAAGCCCGGACGGAAGCCGTCGGAGTTTCCGCAGACAATCTTTGGCGATAGACGACTCGCCACGGCAATAACGCGTCTGGCCCCGTGAGCCGAAGTGCATGAGCACTCGGTTTTTGGGCGTGTTGGGATGGAAGCTTGCTTTGCGATTCCACCCGAGGCCTGACGTCCGTTCGGCTCGTGGACCGTCGCCCGGGGGTTCGCGGCGTCTTGTACTGCGGGTTTGGATTCCGCGTCTCGGAGATCCGTGGCGACGTGGTTGCCCCGCTCGCAAAATCTCGCGCCCCGTTATCATAGCAATCTCGCCCTGTTTGCTGGGCTGATTTGCGTCACATGGAAACCGGGAGATGGGTTTGTCCTTTCTAAGAATACGTTCCTTCACACCGCTGAGGATTCTTTTGGTGATCCTCGCGGTGGTGGGATGTGGGTATTCGATCGTCTCCAACCAACAACTTTCTGCCGCTCGCGAAGAACACATGGAGCTTCGCAAACAAGTCGGCTATTTGAAGGTCGACGATCCGGGAAAAGTCGTCGTCGCGCAGATCCCCGCGTCGGACGAGGTGGTTCCGCCGTTCGTGCATCAGGCACATGTGCGGCGTTTCCGCATTCACATTCCGTCAAACTACGGACCGTGTTTTAAAATGCAGCGAGGGCTCGTTTCAGCGAACTCACCGAGGGGGCAAGGCGGATCGGGCAGCAGTTGGTCGATGGGGAATTCGGAACCCGAAGAAGTGTTGTCGACAATGGCGTTATTCAAACATGGAGATAAATGGCTGATGTGCCGATCTTCCGACGGAAGTTCGAGTACCTCCAGTCTTCCGAAAGACTTCGTGATCGAAAATCTCGATGACTTTGTGATCGACACGCCTGTTTCGATCGGTGATGAAGCACGTGTGATCGACAAAGACGAAGCGATCTGCTTGCTCCGGTTTCGTGAAAAGGAACTCGCGAAAAAGCGAAGCGGCCAGCCGAGGGAAGACCTCTATCGCGGATTCGCAGTTTATCTCTTCAGTGCCAAGCATCGTGACGCGTTCGAAGCATGGGCGAACGGCAAAGTCGACTCGATGAAGGAGTTTCAACCGTGACCGAGCCACCAGTAAGTCATCCGAGTGATCAAGACCCGACCGATGCAGAAAAAGGGGGCAGGGATGATGCTGCCGGTATGGTTCCAAGACCAGTCGGCGGCAAGAAACGAAGGCGTGTCCGGTTCGGATTGCTCGAGCTGTTGTTGCTCTCTGCGGTGGTTGCGTGTTGGTTGCCGGTGATTTTGGCTCGACGGAAACTGCCGATTCTCGAGTCGGAAATCGAAAGCATGCGATACGCAACGACTCAGCTCGTGATTTCCGATCAACGCAAACTCAACGTTCGTACTTTGCCGACGTTTTGGAACAGCGTCGACAGTTGGAAGTACTTCGTTCCAGCGGGCGCTGACCTCGAACTGAGATTGGCGACGGAGAAAATCAACTCGGTCGCGTTTCCGGCGCAGTATCAGGCGGTGCCACTGCCGGCCGGAGAACACGCGATTCACCTGAAAGGAACGAGCGACGCGGATGGCTTTCTCACGGAAGTGTACATCGATGACGAAGTCGTTTTGCAGAAACGTCATCCGAAATCGTGGATGGATTCGCAGGGCAGTTCGAGTACCGGCGATGCGTCGCAACGGTCCAAAGCCTACGCGGTGGAGAAACCGTTGGTATTGAAGCGGCTGACTTATTCTGAAAAGCACCCGCTCAAGAAATACCAGTCGATGGAGATTCCCAATGAGTACGATCGCAAGGGGATCTACTTGTGGATTTCACCAGCCGATTTACAGCCTCCGCCCGCCGGTGTCTTTCATTTCGCGAACGAGAACTGGCGGGAAGGTGTTGGGAATCGCCAAGGAGCACGCCTGCTGAATCTCAAACAGACTCGTGAATCGGGAATGATCGATGTCTTGCCATCGTTTCATTCGATTCTGGGGGACAATCGCAACTTCTACCCGTATCGACCGTTCCGCATTTCGGTGCAGCCGGTGGTATCTGCGACGCAGGAAGGAGCCGACGTGACAACCGAAGGTGGCCTGCAGGAACCTGCGTCGTATGTTTTGCGTGATTCTTTGGATGCGAATACGGACGTTGGATCGAGGCCGCTCGAAGATTCCGTGACGGAAGCGTCCGTCGATGACACCGGGAAGATTATGAGGGTCTTTGCACATTACGATCGGTTCGATTCGGGGGCGCGTCCAATTGTGGAAGTGCTCTTTGATGCCGATCACCCCAATCGAATCGGCTTTCGACCGCATGCCGGGCCGAGAAGCGTGCCGATGGAGGCGTGCCAATTCGTGACGCTCTCGGACGCCCGGTACTTGTGGCGTGAGGTGGAGGTGGCAGGCGATGCACCGGAGAGCGAAGGGGAGAAGGTCAAACGTGTTGGATTGGCGACGTTTTACCCGGAGGCGGATTTCGCTGACTCGGGTGAAGAGGACGACGAAGAAGACCGTTTCGGGTGGAGCGCGATCGACGGTTTTTCGCTGCCATTGGCATCGGTGTTCGGCGGTGAGGCAGCGATGAGGCGTCTTTGTTTGGTGACGGACGTGCCGAACGCCAACGAGCTGACTTATCCGCCGGGATTGGGCGGGCAGTGGAAATACGAAGGCATTCCGAATCGGCAGGTCTGGTTGCTTCCCGAGCAGGAGCCGGCAATCGCGGCGGAGATTCGAGCCGCCAGGGTGTTCCCGGAAACCGACGCCAAAATTCCAGGCGGACCCGCGATTCAAAGTGTCCGAATCACCGTGCCGATGCCAGCCGAAAAACCAATCTGGCTCGAGATTCTCGGCGAGAAGATGGATTGAGGCGCCGGGGGCGTTTCTTCCGCCGGGGCAAGCCCGGACGGAAGCGGCGGTGGGGCATTTCTTCCGCCGGGGCTGGCCCGACGGAGAGAGGGGGATGGGATTGGCTTTGGGGTAGCTGTCACTT
>JBICHZ010000401.1:0-21565 GCA_043101355.1 Rhodopirellula sp. JB044 | reverse complement strand
GAACTTGCCGGCGGACAATCGCGTGCTGAATCTCTTCCCGATCGCGATGCCAAACAGTGCGGCGGGGATGATCAACAGGGACTCGATTGTGGCCTGTTGACTGATGTCGGTTGAGACAAACAGGCCAAAGATTTTGAATACGGACAACGCGAGCAAGAACTGATTGACGAACGCTTTAAATTGTTCCTGGTCCCAATCTTGTTGCAACGCGTAGGCGACCACCGGCGGTCCCGGCATGGTAACCGCACCCATCAAGAATCCGGAGGCAACGCCGATCGAGCTGGCTCCGACCGTTTCGCTCGATTGCTCTTGATCGTCTTCGTCTCGCTCGGCATTCTCGCTGTCGGTTTGTTCCGCACGACGGCGGGAAATGTTTCGGTTATGAAACGAATAGGCGATCATTAACAGCAGCGCGAATCCGGTACCCCGGGTCAGCCAGTCGAGGTTGATCGAGTTGAACAGCCAAAGACCTAACGGCAAAGCGATCACCGCACCGGCGAGCGCGAACAACAGCGGTCGCCAAACGACTCCTTTGCGGTACGCCCAAACCGTTCCCATCTGAACCGGTACCGCACAGAGGCTGACCAACAGGTGTGTGTGCCGCGCGTCGATCACGAGCGGCATCAAACCGATCGCAACAATCCCGAATCCGAACCCGATGCCACTGTGGACAAATCCAGCGACGAGTGCGATCAGTGCAACAATCGAGATCAGGAGGATCCATTGTTCGCTACCTTGGGCAGGATGCGTCTCGGGAAGCGTGGTCTTATCAACTTGCTCGATCGGCAACGACGAGTATGTCGAATCAAGCTGCGTTGAACGAGTTTCTGCTTTGGGTATCGTCGTGGTTTCGTCCGCAGGAAGTGTCGTCACGCCAACAACGATAGCGAAGACGAAAATCAGCGGCATGAGCTTGCGGTGGAGACAGGTCATGGTGTGGAAGCGATGAACGGAGGAGCTAGAGGTAATCACGATGCAGGCTGAGGTTGATCGATGTTGAAGGCTCGTGCCCGGATGGCTTGCATGTCGCCATTGATCACGCGGTCGGAGAACGTTTCGTAGTGTTGGCTGACCAACCCGGCGAGCGGACCGACCCATGCGTGAAATTCTTCGGTGTTGATCGCATCGAGAATGGCCTGAGCGACCTCCGATACGGGAGTCGCGAATTGACCGAATCCGGCGGACGCGCCCATGTCGGTCGCGGTCGGTCCTGGATGGACACTGATGACGCGAGTCCCCTGTTGGCTCATCCAATCACGCAGCGATTGGGTGATCGAATAACTGGCGGCTTTGGAGGCGCAGTAAGTCGCAAAATTCCCGGACGCTTTGATCGACGCAACGCTGTTGAGTTGGACGAAGAAGCCGCCCCCGTTGGCTTTCAATGCGGGTGCAAACGCTTGGGCGACTCGCATCAATCCATAAACATTGACGTCAAACTCCTCCTGCAACGCTTCGACGGCGTTTTCATCGTACGCGGCCACCGTGTTCATGACGCCCGCGTTGTTGATGACAATGTCAACGTCGGAGGCTTTGCTCGCCGCGTCGATGATGGAACTGGGGAGGTTCAAGTCCATCGCGATGGCCTGAACGCGGTCGCCATATTTGTCGATCACTGGCTCGACGGACTGCGGGGCACGTACCGCCGCGTAGACCTTGGCTGCGTCGCGGGAGAGGGCTTGTTCTAGCAGTTCTTTCCCGATGCCACGGTTTGCACCGGAGATGAGTAGGTTGCGATTCGTGATGTTGTCAGGCATGTTTTGCGATCGGGTTAGAGGGAGTTGGTTGGTGTTCGCTTTGAACGGCGGTCGAACGATGTTTCGGTTATCGCGATGCGACTTCGTACTCGCCTTCGTTGCGGATGTAGACCAGGCAACCGTTGGTGGTATGGACTTCGTGTGCAGCGTTTGATTGGGATCCGAAGTAGCTGCCCGGCGTAAGTGATTGAACGCCTCGGGAGTCGCGCTGGTGCAGGTCCAGTTCGCCTTGGATCACAACGACTCGGAGCGAGGTGTCGTCGCTGATGGTGCCGTGAAATCCGGCGGGCAGTTTTAACAGGGACGCGTTGACTTCGCCTTCGCCGGTGTTTCCCCACAGAAAGGACAGTTGTGGGTTGTTGTTGGGGCTGTCGTCATTCGACTCTTTGATCCACGGGGTCGCGGTCGCGTCGAGCCAGACCATGTTGGAGGCATCGATGTTGACGGGACGTTCACCGGAGTCGAACGACTCAGCGGGCGGTTTGACCAAGTAGGGGCCGGATTGAATTTCGAGAAACGCGACGCTCGCACCACGGGCTGCGGTGATGTGGACTTCGCCTTTGGGTTGCATCCAATAGGATCCCACCGGCATCCACATCGGTTCTGCCTTGGGATCATCGTTGAACAATGCACCGCTGATAACGACACCGCGATAGGTGATGTTGTGGATGTGCGGCGGTGAAGAAAACCCATCAAGGAATTTGACGAGGAACCCAGACGAAGTGTCCGTAGTTTGGTCGCCCCAAAGCGTCCCAGCCTTGGGCCCTTTATCGCCACGAGCGGGATTCAGCGGTTGCCACTGGACGTCGGAAGCCAAAACGACTTCGGTCGTTGAGTTATCGAGGTCGTCAGCGTTCAAAATCCCCGCCGCTGCGACCGTGATGGCCAGTGTGAGGATCTGGAGTGAGTGCCGATAAGTGCGTGTGAAGGACATCGAGAGTTTCCTGTAAGAGAAGAGGTTTGATTCGGATTTCACAAGTCAGTGCGAAATCCGGACCACGACTCCATCAGGAAAAATCGAAGTTTTAGTGAGAGCGTGGTCTTGGTTTGTGGTTTGTGGTTTGTGGTTTGTGGTTTGTGGTTTGTGGTTTGTGGTTTGTGGTTTGTGGTTTGTGGGGTGTGGGGTGTGGGGTGTGGGGTGTGGGGTGTGGGGTGTGGGGTGTGGGGTGTCGCAAACGGCCCAACGGGCCATCGGTTTGTCTAGCCCGGGGCAACGCCCCGGAATATCGGACCGTTCCCAAATTTGTGTGAGGGCCAACGGCCCGGTCGTGTGTTCGGGCATTGGTGTGTGTGGATGACAAACGGCCGGGCCGGTGGCCCGTGGGGGGATTTTTGGGGGCGTTGGTCCCAGGGCGTTGCCCTGGGTTAGGTAAACGGTTGGGCCTTTGGCCCGTGTGGGTAATGCCACATGGTGGGTGGTTCTTGTTGGGGTTTGCCTGTATGCCACCCATGCCGAGGTTGTGTTTTTTGGGCTGAAGACGAATCATCAATGATCGAAATGAGTACTCTGGTCATCATGACGTTGTATAACGTGAGTGTCCAAGGATGTTTGGAACTCGCGAGGAGGAGTTGTCCATGCCGCAATCACTCGCCCAGGTTTGGGTGCATGTTGTGTTTTCGACAAAAGAACGTCGTCGGTATTTTCAGAACGAAACGTTTCGTGCGGAAGCGTTTCGAATGTTGGCGTATCACGTGAAGGAATCGAATTGCGTGAGCGCTTCGGTGGGAGGTCACTTTGATCACGTGCATTTGTTGGTCGGCTTATCGCGAACAATCGCGATCTCCAAGCTGGTTGAGAACGTGAAAACAGAAACATCCAAATGGGCGAAGTCGACCCCGGGTGGCGTGTCGACATTTTCTTGGCAACAAGGATACGGCGTTTTTTCGGTCAGTCATTCGAATTGCGCTGACGTCGATGCTTATATCCGCGACCAGATGGAGCACCATCGGAAGTTAACGTTCCAAGATGAGTTTCGAGCGTTTTGTAAACGACACGAAGTCGCAATCGATGAGCGATACGTTTGGGATTGAACAGCAGACTGGGAAACGTCATCAGATGCACGTTGGTGGGTGTGGGGCACATGGCATCCACGGCCCTCGGCGGGATTTTTGGGGGCGTTGGTCCCAGGGCGGAGCCCTGGGTTAGGTACATGGTTGGGCCTTTGGCCCGTGTTTTTCGGGGGGCGTGCTTGGGGACGATTTCAACGTGACGTGCGGGCGTTGCTGACGCAACACGCAACACGCAACACGCAACACGCTCATCGCTCATCGCTCGCCACTCGCCACTCGCCACTCACCACTCATCACTCATCACTCTTCACTCTTCACTCTTCACTCTTCACTGCATTTCCGTTTGCAGCCATGCTCTTGCGTAGGCCCAGTAGCGTTCGGCGGTTGCGGTGGAAATGTCGAGAGCTGCGGCGGATTCTTTGATGGTGAGGCCGGCGAAGAATTTGAGTTTGACTAATTCGGCTTTGACAGGATCTTTTTCTTGCAGCTTTTCCAAAGCTTCGTTCAACGCGATTAGTTTTTCGGGTTGCGACGACGCCGGGTGGTTCCAGGTGTCCAGTTCAATTCGGACGTGACCGCCGCCGCGTTTTTCGGCTTTGGCGGCGCGGGCGTGGTCGATCAAAATGCGACGCATTGCTTCGGCGGCTGCCCCAAAGAAATGGCCGCGTGAATTCCATTGCCGATCGCTGGCCTGTTGATCGCCGGCGAGACGCATCCAGGCCTCGTGCACCAACGCGGTCGCTTGCAACGAATGATCGGGACGCTCTCGGTGGAGTCTCGCAGCGGCAAGCCTGCGCAATTCGTCATAGACCAACGGCAACAAGTCTTTCGCCGCGGCGGCGTCGCCTGATTCGAGCGAATCAAGAATCTCGGTGATCTGTTTCAAGAGAATCTCTCACACACAACAGGAAGACGATCGAGGCCGCTCATGATTTGACCAACGATGTGTCGTTTGACTCAGGGGGCGTTTCTTCCAAATCCGTGGCAATTTTCCCGGCGTCTTCGGCGGCATCCGTTTCACCGTTGGCGATGAAGGCATCGGCCAAGTTTCGCCAGATGCCGGGAACGTTCGGACGCAGCGACGTGCACCGCATGTAGTACCGGATCGCATGATCGTAACGCTTTTCATTCATCAAAGTTGTTGCGTACTCAAAGTTCAGCATTAAGTCTGCGGGGTGTTGCATCAACGCGTAACGTTGAATTTCCTCGGATCGTTTCGCGTTCCCGAGTGAACGGTACGATTCCGCCAACCACGAGAGCTTTCGTGGGCACTTCTTTGCCAAATTGCTTTGCCGAACGACTTCTTCCAGTTCCGATTCGTCGGGTGGTCCCGGCGAGTAGATGACGTTGCGAATCGCGACCCTCAACGGATCCGGGTCGGCAACGGACATTGCATCGGTCCAATCTTTCCGCTGCGACTCGGTCAACTTGGGACCGCCCAGATCCGCGGCGTGTTGGCGGGCGGCAATCCACAACTCCAACGCATCGGCCAACTGAACGTGCGAGGGATCATCACGCATGCGGCGGCCGATTTGCACGGCGGTCTCGCGATCGACGTCGTATCCTCGTTCGCGTAAGACTCGCCGGAGTTCTGCCTCCATCGTCAACCAACTAGGCAGATCCCGCTGGGTTCCGCGAGCGATCAACAAATTTTCCATCGCCATCGCGAACTGTCGGTCCTGTTCGACGGATTGATAGTGCCGAAGGAAAACATCGGCCTCGGAAAGCGATGCCTCTCCGAGGTTGGCTTCTGTTGCCAACAGCTGCACCTGAGAAGCCAGGTACGCAGCGCTGGTCCAGCGGTCGTCGGCCGGGGAGGCTGCCGTCAGAGCGGCCAGCATGGTGTTCGCTTGGTCGACCGCGCTGGCAAAGCGGGTTTCGTCTTGTTTTCGAGCGGCGATGGTTTGGCGGTGCGCAAACCAAAACGCAGACGCCACCGCGGCAATGAGAATCACTGACACCGCAGCAGAGGCGACGCCACGACGGTGCCGAACGAGAAACTTCTTTGCCCGGTAGATGGATGACGGTGGACCGGCATGAACCGGTTCGTTAGCTAACGCACGACGGATGTCGGTTGCCAGATCGCTCGCCGAATCGTACCGGCGACGGCGATCTTTTTCCAAACCTTTCATGACGATCCAGTCCAGATCGCCCTGAACTTGACGGGGCAGTCGATCAGGGCTGATGCTGCGATGTTTTGCCAAGACGGTCAGTTTTTGACCCGATGAGCTGAGCCGTTTGCTGGGTTTGACCGGTTCCTCTTCGCGAATCAAACGCTGCAACTCTCGATAGCCTGCTTCGCGAAGTGATTCGGCTTGCAGCGGTGTCGTTCCCGTCATCAACTCGTACAACAGCACCGCCAACGAGTACACGTCGCTTCGCGTATCGACATCGAGTCCGCTGATCTCGGCTTGTTCGGGGCTCATGTATTGCGGCGTACCGACCATCATGCCGTACTGGGTGAATAGCGTCTTTTCAGTCAGGCGTTGATGCAGTGCCTTGGCGACGCCGAAATCAATCACTTTCACGACCGGGCGGCCGTCATGCAGCGTCACCATCACGTTGGACGGTTTGATGTCGCGGTGAATGACTCCTTTTTGATGTGCGTGATGCACTGCGTTGCAAACCGATACAAACAGTTCGAGTCGTTCGGTTGTCGACAACGCGTTGGCATCGCTGAACTCCGTGATCGGAACTCCTTTCACCAACTCCATGACGAAGTAGGGGCGTTCTCCGCCGGCAATCGCACCGCCATCAAAGACGCGTGCGATGTTGGGGTGATCCATCATCGCGAGTGCTTGACGTTCGGCTTCGAAGCGAGCCACGACGGCTTTCGAATCCATCCCGGGCTTGATGACTTTCAGTGCCACCTGACGTCGGACGGGGTGGCGTTGTTCGGCCATGAACACGACACCGAATCCGCCCTCGCCGAGTTTCTGGAGCAGTCGATAGGGGCCGATGTCTTGACCGGCGTCGACTTTGATCGCCGCATCGACCGTTTCACGAGGATCAGAATCGAGGAAGCTATCCTGTTCGTCGTGAGCGGCGACGAGCTTTTCGATACGCCGCCGCAGTTCGTCGTCCGCCTCGCACACGTCTTCTATGAACGAACCACGCTGCGCCCGGGGAAGTGCGATTGCTTCGGCAAAGATGGTTTCTTCAGAATTCATGCAACTCAGACGAGCAAAGGTTATGCGAGAAAAAGTGGGGTGAAACGGTTCGCGAAATTGCGTCTTTGCAGAGGTGTCTTCCCCGCGAACCCCAGTGCGAGATCCACGCGGCATTTCCATCACAGAAAATAAAAAGATGTTCCATCCGCGGTTCCTCTACGTCAGCAGAGTGCAACGCGAACGGGGTTTTTGAGTCCGGAGGGGCAAGGGGGCAAAGGGGCTGCGGTATGGTGTGGGGGAGGAAAGTGCTATTTTAGCAGCGACGCAGTGAAACGGGGCCGTCGCGGGCGAAGCGTCGCAAAGGGAGTTGTCTCGCGACGGATGAATTCTCGCATCGGTTTTTCGTTTGCCGGGTTTCGAACAGGAAGTTGGGAATGTTGGATTGGATCAAGGTCGCCGGAAAACTCGCTTATGATCGACCGACGCGCGAACGATTGCTCGGTTATCGCCCGGTCGTGATCTGTCTCATTCAATCGCTCGAGAGAGACGCGTTTTTGTTTGTGCAGCCGGCGGCGGGGCGAGGTGCGTGGATGCCGCCTCAAGAAGGGATCGAGCCGAATTGTTCGATCGAAGACGCGACCCGGCAATGCTTGGACGTCGAGTTGGGCATCTCGCGGAACCAAATGCACTACCGCCGCAGCGTTTGGTTGGGTCGTCGTTCGATTCCGGAACGAGAGGGTAGCCGAGACGTCGAGTTTTCGATTCGACCGATGCAGGGAAAAGCGTACTACGCGTCACTGAGCCGAGTGGCCGAGGACACACCGCTGTCATGCAATCCGGCGGAGGTTTCGGCACATCAATGGTTGACCCCGAGTGAAATTCGAGGTCGTCTCGATGGGAACTCTCAACGCAAAGTCGAATTGATGAGGTTGAGTCTTGCGAAGATGACCGGGATCGAACTCTGACTCGTTGAATTCCCAACGGACAATTGCGACCGAACGGGTCTGTTCGAATTCGCTCACCCGAGCCATCCTGTCTGATCAGTATCGTTCGCAGATACTGGCCAACAACGCGAATTCTGTCGAACCGGCTTGGTATGCGATTTGAATGTCCGCCGACGTGGCGATGGAATCAACCGACTCCGGCTTGACATAACGCACGATTGGTAAGGTCATGGTTAGGTTGAAGTCCTCGAGCCTGGTCTTGGCACCGCCCACGATGAGATTGGTGATTTCGCGTACGCAGTCGTCGCGATCCTCACGGCACACGAGTTGTCTCTCCCCGCATTCTCGCCCGCTGAGTAAAGCGTTTGCCCATAGATCAGCCGAGTGCTTGTCGACGACCAGCGTGAGTAACCCGATCAAGCCGCCGGTCCATGACATTTCAATTGACAAGATGCGTTCGGAGTCGCAGCCAATGGCGTCGCAATCGGTCGCGGCAAAAACGTTGTTTGCCGCGTGACTGATGTTCACGACGTCGGTACCCAACATCGTTTGGAACGTGTTGCGTACCGATTGGTCGATGGCATCAGCGACCGCTATCTCGATCGTCATTGGGGTGATGTTCATTCCGTCGCTCGGAAGAGTCAGGGAGGGCCGGTATGTTCATCCGGCCGGAAGGCTGGTCTAACTCTTGGCCTTCGGAAGGACTCTGTCCAGTTTTTCTTGCAACATATTTTGGTCAAAAGGTTTGACCAAGTAGTCGTTGATTCCCGCTTGAATGGCTTCGACGACACGAGCCTTTTCGGCTTCCGTGGTAATCATCATGATCGGCACTTTGGATCCCGTCGCACGGATCGCCTTGACCAGATCGAGCCCGTTCATATTGGGCATGTTCCAATCGGTGAGGACGAGATCGAAGTTGTTTTCTTTCTCGAACAACTCGAGTGCGATTGCACCGTCGGCAGCTTCGACAGTTTCTTCGACCCAGAGGCTGTGCAGACCACGACAAATGATCTTTCGCATGACACCAGAATCTTCGGCAATGAGTACACGCATGGCATTCGTTTCCGCAGGGAGTTTATAGGAGTTGGGGGTATATTCACGGTCGCGTGGCAAAGGCCCGCGGGTGATCGGTTTTTATATGGACTGTTGGAGTGAGAGGCCGCTCCGAGCATGGACGCCTAGGCGTTAGCCAACGCGCCGGAAGTTTCCGAAAGGTTCTGTCGTGCCCAAACGGTGTATTTCAGAGCGAAAGTAAGGCAACGCTCGGCGGACCAAAGTTGGGGCTGGAAATTTTCAAAAAACTCGATCTCCTCGAGCATCTCCTGCTGGACCGTCAGGTGACGCATTGTCCAACCTTCGAAGAAGCGTTCAGCGCAGAATGTGAATTGAATCAGTTTGCAACTGTGGTGTCTCGAATCCAGTATGATCCGAGCATAAGTTTGAGAAATCGTTTCCTGTTCCCCTTCGAGTATCTGCAAAAAGCGTCCTTCACCGAAGGCGAGAATGCCAGTGATACCGTCACGCTGGTTGAGGTCGCGGGCCTCGCGACGAATTTGCAGGAACGATTCCATCGGGAGTGGTTTAATCGCTTCGCTGCAATAGATGAGGCGGCAGAGTTGAGGGTGTTCGTGATGACCCATGACAGACCTTTGTGAAGAATAGTCGATGACGAAACAATAACGTCGCGAGAACGTCGCGCGACTACTGAGGTTGTGGTTCTTGATGACGGATAGCGATCGAGAAATCCGTGTTGTCGCTTCGCAAACCAACCGACTGTGTATGCACGACGTTGGCGAGTTTGAAGTCGAGTCCTGCGCCACTGGCAACACTCGGAAGAGACAGCGTGGACTGGCCGGGAAGGATTGCTTTGATGCTGCCGCCGACCATGTTGGACAGTTCCGCGATTGTGTCTTGAACGTCTTCCATGGAAACGTCTTCGCCCGGAACCATCAACATCGCAGAAGCTGCTTTGCGGCCCAGATCCAACGGTGTGTGAATTTCGACGGCACCGACCCAATCGCCTTGGATTTGAACGCAACCGACGAGCCGGTCCTCGGAGAGGGATGCTTCGCTTTGTGGCGATGAATCACTCGGTTCGCATGGCATTTGAAGCATGTTGTCGAAGATCGCTTGGACGAGTTCGACGACATGAGTCGGTTCGATAGGTTGGATGTCCATGATGAGATTGCCCTTTGTTGATAAGTCGGAGATTGCGCACGAGATCGGTCGAGCGACGGTGGCTAGCGAATCGCCAGCAGTTGGGATGTCGCAGGATGGTTTCGTTTGGTTATGGTCGGAGACTAAGGATCAAGTTTCCTCGGCCTGTTTCTATTTGTCGCCTTATACCGGTCGGTAGTAGACGGTTCGGTCGACCTGAACTCTTTCGAATTCATTGGTCAGATTCATCGTGTTCTCTGATCCTCCGAGGAACAGACAACCGTCGTCTTTGATTCGTTGTCGCACTTTGGCGAGAATTTGGCTTTTGGTGTCCGGTGTGAAATAGATCAGCACGTTTCGCAGGAACACGACGTCGACGTTTGCCAACGTGAGTGGCCAGTTTTCGATCAAGTTGACACAGTCGAACCGCACCATCGACCGAATGTCATCGTTGATTTGCCAATGCACCCCTTCGCGATGGAAGTACTTCATCAGCAATTGCATCGGAAGACCGCGGTTGACCTCGGTTTGATTGAAAATGCCTTTCTGTGCCCTTTCGAGGATCTCATTCGAAAGGTCAGTCGCTCGCAGACGCACGTCCCAATCGTTCAGTTGAGGGAAATGCTCCCGGATCATCATCGCGATCGAGTACACCTCCTGGCCGCTCGAACAGGCGTTCGACCAGATGGTGAGGCGTTTCTCCTTGGATCGTTTTTCGATCAGTTCGGGTAGAAGCTGTTTTTTAAGAACTTCGAACGGATGAATATCGCGATAGAAGCTGGTTTCGTTGGTCGTCATGGCGTCGACGACGGCATCGGCCAATTGGCGATGGTTTGGTTTTCGTAAGGCATCAGCGAGTTCGCCGATGGTGTCGAAACCGTTTTCGCGGGCGACGGGATTGAGTCGCGATTCGAGCAGGTACGATTTGCTCTGCTCGAGCACGATGGCGGATCGTTCGAGAACCAGTTTTGCGAGAAAGTCGAAGTCGGTCGGCGATAGACCGTTTGCCGCTAGTGTTGTCATTACAGCGCCCCTACGCTGGCGAGTTGTCGTCGGTGTCGTCCGTTGAGAGCGTGTCGGGTGAGTTCGCTGCTGACTTGTTGCAGCGGCAGCACCTGGTTCGCGAGCCCCGCGTTGGTGACCGCGGCGGGCATTCCCCATACGACCGAGGTGTCTCGGTCCTGAGCGATGATTTGACCGCCTTTGTCAGCGATCACTTTGCATCCTTCCAATCCGTCGCTGCCCATCCCTGTCAGCACGCACGCGAGCGTGTTGCTGCCGTAGGATTTTGCGACGCTGCGAAACAGCACATCGACGGCCGGGCGGCAGGAGTTCTCCTGTTCGCCTTGATTCAGGCCGATCTGTGCGGTTGTTCCGTGAACTTCGGTGACCATGTGAAAGTCGCCTGGTGCGATCCAAGCGTGCCCCGGCAATAAGGGGTCACCCGCTTTCGCTTCGGCGACTTCGATCTCGCATTTCTGATTGAGTCGATCGGCCAGGTGTTTGGTAAAGATCGGCGGCATGTGCTGCACGATCACGATCGGAATCGGAAAGTCACCCGGCAGGGCCGGTAAGACCGTCGACAACGCGTTCGGTCCACCTGTCGACACCCCAATGGCGAGGATATCAACTCGTGTTTTCCGATCGCGTGGTCGCAGACTGATCGCGGGAGTCGGAGTCGCGGTGCTAGGCTGAGGCGTCGTCGCGGCGATGCGATTTCGCGTCGGTGCCGGGGCACCTTTCTGTGGACAAAGCGCTTTGAGTTTTGGAATCATCTCGCCACGAACTCGGTTCATGGCTTCGGTGACACTGCCCACGTTGGCGGGTTTGCCGACGTAGTCGTTGGCTCCTCGTTCCAACGCATCGAGGGTGCCTTCGGCGCCGCGTTGGGTGAGTGTGCTGAACATGACCACGGGCAGCGTTTTGTTGACCTTGCGAAGCTCGGTCAACGTTTGCAGCCCATCCATCTCTGGCATCTCGATGTCGAGGGTGAGCACATCGGGTTTGAGCGTCGGGATCTTTGCCAGGGCAATTTTGCCGTTGGGCGCCGTCCCGACCACTTCCACCGAAGGGTCCTCGGCTAACGTTTGTGTAAGCAGACGCCGGATGACCGTCGAGTCGTCGACGATCATCACGCGAATGCGTTTTGAGTCGCTCATACTGCCGTTCCGATGCCGAGAATTTCGAGTTTGGAACCGATGTTCTCTTCGGTAAACGGCTTCATGATGTACTCGTTGACACCTGCCATGAAGGCGAGTGCCATGCGATCCATCTCCGACTCGGTGGTCACCATGATCATCGGTGTGTGGGCGTGGTCTGCATTGGCACGGACGGCCTTAATGAATTCCAGCCCGTCCATCTCCGGCATGTTCCAGTCGACCAGGATCAAATCCATTTCGCCGAGTTTTGCGAGTTGGTCGAGTCCCTCGATGCCGTTGCCGGCCTCATGGGTTTCGTAGCCAAACGTCCGCATGATTCGTGCGATCATGTTGCGAATGACACGAGAGTCGTCAACGATTAAGACGTTCATTTTTCTATTCTGATCGGTGAGGAGTTGCGAGAGATTGAGAGTCAAAGGGCGTGATAAACGGGTGTTCGAAAGCAACCCGGTGCAGTCAGGCCGCCGCTAAAAAGTGGCGGCGAACGAGTGACCGTGAACAGGCGACCGTGAAAGGGCGACCTGGTGAAGGGTTCCTCACCAGGCCGCTCGAACAAGGGCGTCTAGAATTTGAAACGCATCACCAGTTGTTGCAGTGCCGATGACATCTCGGACAGTTCGCCGGCGGCTTGTTGTGTGTTGCCGGCACCTTGCGAAGTGCTTTCGGCGGCCGAGGCAACCGAGGTGATGTTCTTCGCGATTTCGTCGGCACCTTGGGAAGCCTCGCCGATGTTACGGCTGATTTCGTTGGCGGTTGCCGTTTGTTCTTCCACCGCACTGGCGATGGTGTTGGAGATGTCATTGATTTGGTTAATGACATCGCTGATTTCGCGGATCGCGGAGACGGCACCGGTGGTGTCCGATTGAATCGTTTCAATCTTGCCGCTGATGTCTTCGGTCGCTTTCGCGGTTTCCTTGGCGAGTTCCTTGACCTCGTTGGCAACCACTGCGAAACCTTTGCCTGCCTCGCCGGCTCGTGCGGCTTCGATGGTCGCGTTGAGGGCGAGGAGGTTGGTTTGTTCCGCGATCGAGGTGATCACCTTGACGACCTTGCCGATCTCGATGCTGCTCGCTCCGAGTTTGGTGATCGTGTCGTTGGTGTCGCTGGCGACTCCGACGGCTTGATTGGAGACCTTCGACGCCTCGGTTGCGTTGCGAGCGATTTCGCGAATCGCTGAGTTCAGTTCCTCAATGCCGGTGGTCACCGTTTGGATGTTTTGGCTGACTTCGGTCGAGGCACTCGAAACGATTTGTGCCTGTGACGAGGTTTCTTCAGCGTTGCTGCTCATTTGAGTGCTGACCGCGGAGAGTTCTTCCGACGCACCGGCCAACGAGGTGGCGTTCTCGGCGATGGACTCGATGCTGCCACGCAGGTCGGTGAAGAACTTCTGCAGACGTGAACCGACTTGGCCGATGGCGTCTTCCCCTTCGACGTGGATTTCTTGGGTAAGGTCACCGTCGGAGGCCGCGTTGACGACGCCGAGGATCTCCTCGACGTTCTTCTTGAGTTCTTCGCGAGCATTAACCTGATCGGTGATGTCGGTTGCGAACTTAACGACCTTGAACGGGTTGCCGTTGAGGTCGAAGATCGGGTTGTAAGACGCTTGGATCCAAATCGCCTCACCGCTTTTGGTGATTCGTTTGAACTCAGCGGCTTGGAATTCGCCACGGTTGAGGCCTTCCCAGAGTTGTTGGTACTCAGGCGAGGCGGCGTGTTCCGGCGTGACGAAGGTGCGGTGATGTTTGCCTTGGATCTCGTCGAGCGTGTATCCGAGTGCACCGAGGAAGTTATCGTTGGCGGCAATGATCGTGCCGTCGAGGTTGAACTCGATCACGGCTTGAGCCTTACCGATCGCAGCGAGTTGTCCTTCGTAGTCGGCGTTGCGAATCTTTTCTTCGGTCACATCACTAACGATTTGAACGTATTTGACCACGCGTCCCATTTCGTCTTTGATGGGAGCGTAGACGCCGTGCAGCCAAACTTCTTCGCCTGACTTGGTGACCCGTTTGACCGTTCCGGATTGAGGAATACCCGATTTCAGTTCATTCCAAAAAGTCGAGTACTCTTCCGAACGTGAGTAAACCGAATCGACGAACGTGCGGTGTGGTTTTCCTTCGATCTCTTCGATCGTGTAGCCCATCAGGGTCAAGAAGATATCGTTTGCCGAGATCACATTACCCTCGAGGTCAAACTCGGCGAAGGCGTTGGTCGCGTTGATCGCGTCGAGCAAACCGTTCGTGTTGTGGCGAGCGATTTCGGTTTCGGTCAAATCGTAACGGATGCCGATGTACTTGCGAGGTTTTCCGTTTTCGCCCATCACAGGTGCGATCACCGCGTCAACGTAATACGGGTTACCGTCCTTGGCGCGGTTCTTGATGATGCCGCGGAACGGTTTGCCGCGGCCGATGGTCGACCACAGTTCCTTGAACACTTCTTTTGACATGTCGGGGTGACGTGTCGTGCTGTGTGGGAAGCCGATCAGTTCATCACGGCTGTACTTCGATACCTCGACGAATTTTTCGTTGATCGAGACGATATCACCCTTGAGGTCCGATTCCGAAACGATGCTGGTCATGTTGACCACGTCGACGTAGACCTGCAGTTCGCTGACTTGATCTTGCAGTTCTTTCTTCTCGGTGATGTCGCTGCCGATCACGAGTGTTTTTTCGATCGACCCGTCGGCGGCTTCGACGGGGTAGAACGTCAGGTCAAGCCAGCAGTTCGATTCGTCGGCGTTGCTCAACAGGTATTCGCCGGATTCGACACTGCCGCTCGCGAGGTTCTGCACCAACTCTTTGCAACGGTTGGTTGCCCGGTTGGTCTTCGGCATCAGGCTGCTCAACGGCGAACCGACGACTTCGTCAGAACTGCGGCTCCATAGGTCCAACAGCCGATCGTTGGCACTCAAGACGACACCGTCGTTGTCGAGTTCCATCACGAGTTGCGAGGCGTTGAGGACGTCAGCAGCGAGTTGAAGGCTGTTGTCGACTTTGGCCGCGGTTTTGGGCGTGCGTGGTGCCGCTTTTGTTTTGCGAGTGCGGGATTGAGTGGTCGTTTTCGGTGTGTCGAGTGTAGTTGCCATGGTTTATCTGTAGGTTTGGAGTGTTGCAGAAGTTTGTTGAAGTGAAGTGAGAGACTGGAGAGTTTCGAGGGACGAGGAGTTAATTCAAACTGACGTTCATGGCCCGCTCCCTATCGAGAATCAAGATGAGTTCATCGTCAGTTTTGTAGGCTCCTCGAATGATTTCGCTGGCGACTCCACCCAAGGTTCCTGGCGTACGTTCGAAGTTTTTCGGGTCGATCATTTTCACCTCGCCGATGGAGTCAACGAGAAAACTCGTCGTGCTACCGGAATCGCCTCGCACGATGATGTTCATCGGGAGTTGGTCGGATGCCCGGTCGGGAAGCCCGAGTCGTGTTCGCAGGTCGACCGCGGTAACGATTTGGCCTCGGAGGTTGATCAGCCCACACACCGATTCATCGGCGAGTGGTACTTCGGTCATGTTTTGGTAGCGAATCACTTCTTGGACGGCTTTGACTTCGATTCCGAAGACTTGCTTGTCCAAACTGAACGTGCAGATTTGGTCGTCGTCGATCATGGAAAAGTCCTCTTTCAGATTGGTTTGTTAGGCGATGTGATGGCCGGCGAGTTGGATCAATGCGGGCAGATCCAGTAGGTCGATGACACGTTCATGAATGATTGCCGAACCGAGCAACCCGTTCCCCCTCGTCGACTCGACCAAATTCACGTCGGCTTCCACGATGTCGACAATGCGATCGACGACGAGTCCGAAACTCTGTCCGTCTTCGGAGTAGACGACGACTTGATTGGTCTGTTCGACGGCGTTGACATCGCCGGTCGGGTCGGTTTCCATGCTCATCGTCATCGAACGTGAACTGGAAATTCCCAGGATCGAAGCCATGTCGATCAGTGGTAGGATTTCGCCGCGGTACTGGATCACGTTTTGCCCGTTGGCTTCTTCGATCACGTGATCGGGAACCTGTTCGAGACGTGCGACCTGCGACATGTGCATGGCGACTTGGCGTTTCGGTCCGATGCCGAGCACGAGCAGCGATTGCAATTTGGCGGAGTTCGCACTGGAGTTGTCGTCCGATTTTTTCGGGTTGCGTGCACCACCGCTCTGCAACACCCGACCACGTTGTGCGACGCCGGGAACGTCGAGGATCAACGCGACGCTGCCGTCACCGAGGATGGTGGCACCGGAGTAAACCGGAATTTCTTTGATCTGTTCGCTGAGCGGTTTGACGACGATCTCTTCGGTGTCGTTGATCGCCTCGACGATCAGTCCGAATTGTTGATCTTCGGCACGCAGGACGACGATGTTGATCGCTTCGGAGTCGCCTTCTTCGGACGCTTCCTTGGCGGGTTTTCCGAGGATGCTGCGAAGGTCGACCAGTGGCAGCAGTTCGCCACGAAGGCGATAAACCGGAGCGTCTTGAATCCACTCGATCTTGCTGGTCGCCTGTTCGCCTTCGAGTCGGACGAGTTCCATCAGATTGACCTGTGGAATCGCGAAGCGGTTCTCGGCACATTTCACCAAGAGTGCCGGGATAATGGCGAGCGTCAACGGGATTTTGATCCGCACCGTGGTGCCGAGACCGGAGTGACTCTCGAGATCGAGGGTGCCACCAATCTTTTCAATGTTCGTTTTGACAACATCCATGCCGACGCCGCGGCCGGAAACGTTGGAGACCTTTTCCGCCGTTGAGAAGCCGGGGGCAAAGATCAGATTGCACACCTCTTGTTCGTCCATCGATTGAGCTTGTTGCTCGGTGATGATGGACTTTTCAATCGCCTTGGTGCGAATCCGGTCGACGTTGAGGCCAGCACCGTCGTCGCAGATTTCGATGTTGACTTGGCCACCCTCGTGGTAGGCGCGAAGCATCAAGCAACCTTCGCGATCTTTGCCGTAGGTTTCGCGAACATCGGGGGATTCGATGCCGTGGTCGACGGTATTGCGAACCAGGTGAGTGAGCGGATCTTTGATCGCTTCGATGATCGTTTTGTCGAGTTCGGTTTCTTTGCCCTGCATTTCGATCCGCACTTCTTTTTCGCAGATCTGTGCGAGGTCGCGAACCAAACGCGGGAATTTGCTCCACACGTTCCCGATCGGTTGCATCCGCGTCTTCATGACGCCTTCTTGCAGTTCGCTGGTGATCAGGTTCAACCGTTGGGATGTGGTGCTATATTCGTTGTCATCAAATCGCTCTGCGAATTGCAGCATTTGGTTTCGGGCGAGCACCAATTCACCGACTTGATTCATCAGCGTGTCGAGCAAGCCGACGTCGACACGAATGGAGGTTTCGGCCGGTGACGAATCGCCACCGATCGATGCGGGTGGTTTTGAATTGGCGGAGGGTTGCGGTGTAGGGGCGGGCTTCTTTTCCGGTGCAGGCGATGGTACCGGTTCGGAGGCGGTTGCCGCGACGGGGGGCGTTTCAGAAGACTCGTTGCCTGTCTCTTCTTTCACGAGTTGGTCGACCGCTTCGGTTGCTTGGTCGAGGTTGCTCTCGGATGATTCCACGACCTGATCGTTGCTCGCGTCGCCGGCCGGCTCCGCGTTGGCTGCTGCGGCCTCAGGCGATGCGTCACCGCCCGAGAGGATGCGATCGAGTGCGGCGACCTTTTCCGACACGTCCATGTCGTTGGAGACTTCGATGCAATCGAGCAACTCTTTCAATCCATCGGTTGCAGACAGCAATGTGCTGACCACTTCGACGGTCGGAACGACCTCGCGGTTGCGAATCTTGTTAAGGACTTCTTCTTCGCGGTGGGCGAGCGACTCGAGAACCGGCAGACCGAGGAAGCCTGCAGCACCTTTGATCGAGTGGATAGCGCGAAAGACGTGGTTGACGAGATTCAGGTCGACGTCAGCGCCCTGCAATTCCATCGTCAAGAAGTCTTTCTCGATATCGCCAAGGTGTTCTTGCGATTCGATCACGAAGTCTTTGATCAACTCTGCATCTTCAATATTCACGGTGTTCTCTTTTCCCCCGGTGAAGGTCTCGCCCGAGCGGGATGCGTGGATGGGTGCGTGTCGGATTGGGTCAATGCCGGCGTGCGGCGGTCGCTCGGACACTTGTTATGTAACCTGCGAAAGATATGCAGGTCGGGCAGAACTTTTGGCCGCGACGGAGGTGATCAACTCTCGTTTCGAGTCTGAACGGTTCGATGTGGATCCTGACCGAAAGTGATCAGGTGTAATCAGTTTCAAACCGCCCAAACCGCTCAGGGGGGCGGGTTTTTCACCCTGAGTCGCTTTGTCGACACATGGTTTCAGAATGAGTGGCGGCGCTTCAGGGTGAGCGTTTTTCGTCAGGAGAAGACACGACGAAATGTCGCACCCGGCGCGATGCGAACGCGATTAAGCGGATTGATCGAACTAAGTGACGCTCAAGTCTTGCGGTGGGGGCAATTACGCAGATTCTCATCGCACGCTTGTGTGACGTAGCCGATCTTATAAGTAGACATCTGAAGACTATTTTTGCGGAGGCAAACCGCTCGTAGCGAACGCGGCTAGGGCGAGTTCGGTCGAGGCCGCTCGGTTCGGTTGGCAGTAGCACGATACCGCTGATTGGAGGAGTGAGTTTTCAGGGTGAGTTAGATGGGGCAGCGAACCGTGCCGGTTGTGAACGACGGCAAATTTCAGAGACGTCAGACGATATGAAAAAGTGGTTGACCGTTAGCGAGGGTGCCGAGCGATTGGGGGTGAGTGCCTCCACTTTCAAAAGGTGGTGCAGTCGCTATGAGATTGAGTTAGAGCGGACGCCCGGTGGGCATCGCCGGATTTCCCAATCCAACCTCGAGCAATTGGTGCAAGAGGTCGGTGCCGAGCCTCAACATCGCTCTCGCAGTGATTTGTCGGACTCGTTAGCGACGGCCAACATATTGGCGTTGCTGAAGACTAGAAAGGCGACCGACTTGAGAGACCTCGTTCTCGAAGCCTGTCGTGACCAGACCGATATCACCACGGTTCTCGATCATTCACTCGCTCCCGCCATGTGGCAGGTCGGTACATTATGGCAACGTGGTGAGTTGCATGTGTACGAAGAGAGGATGTGCACCGAGACCATGTTGAACGCTCTGGATCTGTTGTCGCCTTTTTTCCAGGCCGGTGAGCGGCACGCGATCACGGCAGTGGGCGGATGCCTGCACCAAGGGTCGGATACACTCGCGTCGAAGTTCGTTTCGTTAAGCCTGAACAGCATCGGCGTTGTGGCTTGCGATCTCGGTCCTCGGTTGCCGGCCGAGGAACTCGCCGCGGCAGCGACAGCATTGGACACACGCATCGTGTGGAGCACGAACACGCACTGGGACGATCGCTCCGACACTCTATCGCAGTACCATGAACTGCACCGGAACCTGAACCCCGACACTTACCTCATCATTGGTGGTGGCGGCTTGTCCTCTTCCGCCCGCAAGTCACTCGATTTTTGCGAGTTCTTCGAGACGCTCGGAGCGATGGCCTCGTTCGTGAAGCGAGTGGTGCTCAGCCAAACGGTCGGTGAGAAAACGCAGGAGGCTCGCCACCCGCAATTTCGCTATGAAAACGTCTGGCCTCCGGAGAGGGTTTGAATTCCTATGGCCTGCTCCCAAGGCAAACTGCATCGAAATACTAGGTTTCCGTGGGTAGCTGTCCTGGATTGAGAATTGGGAGCCCGTCCCAAATTTTGTATTCGTTGACGCCCCGTTTGATTTTCTGAAACGGGCCAGGTTTTCGAACATGTTTGGTCGACAGAGGCTCTTTGAAGAAGTCGTGGGTGATGTTCTCGCGTACCGTTGCCCCAACGCTCGCGGGATCAAACGGCATTTCTATCCGCAGGTGTTGTGTTTCCGGTGTGTAGGTAACTTCGATCCCGGTTTGCAGAATGCTGTTGACGTCGTTGCGTTGATCGTGCGTTGCCCAAAACGCTTTCCATTGATCGAACGTGAGGCGGGCTTTCGAGGTCTTTTCTTTTTTGCGAGGGCGGATTGAATCGATCCCGGTGGCTGTCTCGCCGAGATTCTTGTTGACGAGAGCGAAGAACTCGTCCGCAGTCCATGGGGACGGTTTGTCCGCGGACGCGTTGACGAGGAAGTCGCGTTCGTTGGATGTGGTGTCGTAGACGTTATGGTCGAGCCGTTGTGGGCCGCCGCGATGGGAAGGGTAGTTGATGTCCATCATGCATCGATGGGACACAAACAGGTTGTTGAACAGGGAGTGTTGATACGTTCGAGTCCGCGCGGTGACCTGATAGATGTACGCCCCCTGGCCTATCGAATCACTGGCGGGACTGTTGGCGACTAGGTTGTGCATGAACGTTGCGCCGGATGCGTCGTGCACATAGTATTGGTGAAGGTGATTGCCAACGAGGATGTTGTGGTCGACGAAGGCGGAGTCCCAGGATTGGTCGCTCATCTCGAGAAAGATGCCTTTGACCCCATTGTTGACGACGACATTTCGAGTCACGCGGGCACCGGGGAACCGATTGTCGAGCCAGATGCCGTCATTGAGTGGGTTGTCGGCGACGTAGTTGTGCTCGATCAAACCGTCGCGAATCCCGTGACATTTAATCCCGGCGTGCTCGTAACGCTTGTTGCCGATGAATCCGAGCGTGTTGTTTCGCATGATCACGTTGTCGCGGATGATCACGCGTATGCTTTGCGCGCCGAACGCTCCGGCGGCTCCGTTGTCGACGAGGTAATTTGATTCGATCAGGTTGTCGGCACCCATTTCGTCCGATGTCGGTTTGCGAGTCCCGGCGATAGGTCTTTCGTTGTTGCCGCCTCCGAATCCGAAATCTATTGCCGCTGTATTGGCATAGCGGATCATGTTGTTGCGGACGATCCAGTGATGTCCGCCGCGGAGCCCCAACGCGCCGGCCTGGGCCCATTTGGGCGTGTTCCAAAAGTTGGTCGGATAGTTGTTGCCGCAGTGTTCCATCACAAAACCTTCGACGGTGATGTAACCGAGGCCGATTGTGTGGGGGGCGAAAATTCGTCGTCGGGTAGTGATCTCGACGGTTTGTTCGCTCGGCGAGAGGGCACCGAAGTGCACGTAGATACGGTCTTGCTCTTGGTCGCACGTCCACGTTCCTGCTTGCTTCTCGACTTCCTCGAGAAAAGGAACTTGGGTGAGTGGTTTCCCGTTGAGGATGATTTGACCGCAGTTGTAGCTGAGCGTCGGATCGCCATATCCGAAGCGATCTTTTTCAGGTTTGCCTTGGCGGTTGTATGGCGTTGACGCGAGCGGGACGCGGAACGGATTGTGACTGTCGATGTAGGCATCGTCATCGAACAAGGCAGCGTCTGGCGTTGCATAAAAAACTCCGGTGGAGTGCTCCCGCCATTGCGGCGACCAAAGCTCGGAACCTTTTAAAAACACCTTGCCCAGCGATTCGCCGCGGTACGTGATCGGTTTGCCGGGGAG
>JBICHZ010000400.1:0-31417 GCA_043101355.1 Rhodopirellula sp. JB044 | reverse complement strand
GATGCACGGCGGGGGAACCTGGCAAGACGGAGCCGCCGTTGGCAGCAACCTGACCAACCGAATGGATCTTTCGATCTGGGTTGGCCTGACCCCGTTCTTCGAACAGCAGGCGTTGTGGGAACAGGTTGTCAATCCGTTGTCCAACTCCGCCGGCACGCCGAACCCTTGGCCAGCGATGGGTCCCGAAACCAACGAGGGTGATTACAGCCCATGGGCGACCGAAATCCCGACCCTTCGCTGCCCGAGCGATCCGGGAACGGGGCTGCCCGCACTCGGCCGAACCAACTACGCCGCCAGCCTGGGCGACTCGATTCACTACATGGGTCTCGGCAAACTCGGTATCGACAACACCCCCGGGTCGGAGACGATTACGCTGACAAACGCATCGACTCACGCTTCCGAAACTCGCGCCGCATGCCGCGGTGCCTTCGTCGCCCATCAACAAACCAGCTTCCGAGATATTCTCGACGGACTCGCCAACACAATCATCGCCGGCGAGATCGCAACGGACCTCGGCGATCGAAACATTCGCACGATCGCTGCGGTCGGCAATGACAGCGGTGCCGAAACTGTGCGCGATGAACCGGATCTGTGTTTGCACGAAGGCCTGACCGATAACACGCGACCACAATTTTGGGCGACCGGGACTCCGCCGACCCTCGCCGCCTCTAATGAAGGTCGTGGCTACCGTTGGGCGTCCGCCGGTGCTGCGTTTTCCGCGATTAATACGATCCTTCCTCCCAACCGCGAACTTTGCTTTGGCGGAGCGTCCGCCAATACCTACGGGATAGCGTCGGTGAGTAGCCAGCACCAAGGCGGCGCCCATGTTTTGATGGGTGACGGCGCGGTACGATTCATCACCGACTCTATTGAGGCCGGTGATGTCCACCACGGCAACGTTTGGTCGGGTGGCATCGGCGAAAGCGTGCCAGGCTCCATCAGCCCATACGGATTGTGGGGTGCCCTCGGAACGCGAGCCGGAAAGGAAGTCGCATCCCTCGAATAACACTCGAAAATGAAAGCACTCGTTAAGCGTCACCGAAAACCGGGCTTGTGGCTAGAACAAGTTCCCATGCCTGAGATCGGTATCAACGACGTGCTGATTAAGGTGGACCGAACCGGAATTTGCGGCACCGATGTCCACATTTACACATGGGATTCCTGGGCTCAAAAAACGATCCCTGTCCCCATGGTTGTTGGGCACGAGTTCGTCGGAGAAATCGTCGACGTCGGGTCCAACGTTGTCGACTTTGCCGCCGGTGACTTGGTCAGCGGCGAGGGCCACGTTGTCTGTGGCCGTTGCCGTAACTGCATGGCCGGGCGTCGACATCTCTGCAACGATACCAAAGGCATCGGGGTCAACCGCCCCGGCGCCTTTGCCGAATACATCGCACTGCCCGTCACCAACGTTTGGAAACACGATCAAAACATCGATCGCGACATCGCTGCGATCTTTGATCCCTATGGGAACGCCGTCCACACCGCGTTGTCATTCGAGATTCTCGGCGAAGACGTGCTGATTACCGGCGCCGGACCGATCGGCTGCATGGCCGCCGCGGTCGCCAAACATGCCGGCGCTCGGCACGTGGTTCTTACGGACGTGAATCCGTGGCGTTTGGAGCTCGGCGCGAAACTAGGCGCAACCCGCACGGTGGATGTTCGGGAAGAAAACCTTTCGGACATTCAACGTGAACTCGGCATGAAGGAAGGCTTCAACGTCGGGCTCGAAATGTCGGGCAACCCGAGCGCGTTTCGAGACATGCTCTCGCAGATGTGTCACGGTGGAAAAATTGCCATGCTGGGAATCCCCAGTGAAGACATGGCGATCGATTGGAATACCGTCGTGTTCAATATGTTGACCATCAAAGGTATCTACGGTCGCGAGATGTATGACACTTGGTATCAAATGACCATGATGCTGCAGTGCGGTTTGGACCTCTCGCCGATCGTGACCCATCGGTTCGATTACCAGGACTTCGAGCAGGGGTTCGACGTCATGATGTCGGGCCATTCAGGCAAAGTTATTTTGAATTGGAGCAACTAGGTGTACGGCAGCTTTCGCGAACATCTCGCCAACCAGATCGATCAAATCCGCGAAGACGGACTCTACAAATCCGAACGCCTGATTCGCTCGCCACAGGACATGCACGTCCGCGTCGGCGAGGACCAAACGGTGCTCAACCTTTGCGCGAACAATTACCTCGGGTTGGCCGAACATGAGACGGTGCGAAAGGCCGCTGCTGAGGGTCTGCAGCAGTGGGGGTACGGGCTCTCTTCGGTACGATTCATCTGCGGCACCCAAACGATCCACAAAGAACTCGAAGGCCAACTTAGCGAGTTCCTCAAAACCGAAGACACGATTCTCTACACGTCGTGCTTCGATGCCAACGGCGGGCTGTTTGAAACGTTGCTCGGCCCGGAAGACGCCATCATTTCGGATGCCCTCAACCACGCGTCGATCATCGACGGGATTCGCCTGTGCAAGGCTCAACGGTTTCGATATCGCAACAATGATCTCGCGGACCTGGAAGCCAAGCTCGCCGAAGCCAGCTCAGCCCGCTTCCGCATGATCGCGACCGATGGCGTGTTTTCCATGGACGGTACGATCGCTGATCTTCCTGGAATCTGTGATCTCGCGGATCGGTACGATGCCTTGGTAATGGTCGACGACTCCCACTCGGTCGGTTTCATGGGCCAACATGGCCGTGGCACCCACGAACATCATGACGTGATGGACCGAATCGATGTCATCACCGGAACGCTCGGCAAAGCCCTCGGCGGAGCGAGCGGCGGGTACACCAGCGGCCGTCGCGAGATCGTTGAGCTACTAAGACAACGATCGCGTCCCTACCTGTTTTCCAACTCAGTCGCACCGCCAATCGTCGCCGGATCCATCGCCGCGATCAACTTGCTGAGCGATTCCACCGAACTGCGAGATCGTCTCGAGTCGAACACCGCGTTCTTCCGAAGCGGTCTAACCAAAGCCGGATTCGATATCATTCCGGGAGAGCACCCGATCGTCCCGATCATGCTCGGCGACGCCGTCGTGGCCGCTCGGATGGCCGACAAGATGCTCGAGAAAGGCGTCTATGTGGTCGGCTTCTCGTTCCCGGTCGTCCCGCGTGGGCAAGCCCGGATTCGAACCCAGGTGTCGGCCGCCCATACCGAAGACGACCTGCAGTTCGCGATCGATAAATTCGCCGAAGCCAAGGCAGAACTGGGCATCTGAATCCGCGGAAAAGGTGACTCGGGGTCGAACTCACGCCTCGAGCCGGCGGGCATATTTCGGGCAAATTTCTCGCGGCAACGCGGAACATTAAACCCCGCAATGCGTTGATAACGTAAGATCATGCGCTCTTGTATGATTTTTGTCCCCCAATGCATCGTTCCCAAGGAACCTAAAAATGAGAAGTTTCCTCGCTCTCAGCCTCGTCGCCGCACTCACCGTCACGGCAGTCGCCGACGAAAAACCCAATCGCAAAAACAAGGGCGAGCGGGCAGGGAAAGGTAACCCAACGACCACGCGTCTGATGAAAACGCTTCAAGATGCCGGACTCTCGGCGGAGCAAATGACGAAGATCCAAGCCGCAGCAAAAACGTTTGAAGCCAAGGTGAAAGAGCTCCGCGGAAAAGGGCTCACCCAAGAACTCAAAAAGAAGCAAGCCGAAGCGTCCAAAGCTGCCCGTGAAGCAGGACTCAAAGGCAAAGAAGTCGCTGCCAAAGTGAAGGAATCTCTGTCCGAAGAAGAAATGGCGTTGATGGCAGAAATGCGAGCAGCCAGCGTTCAGATGAAAAAATCCATCGCCGCGGTGTTCACCGAAGAACAACTCGCCGCCCTCCCCGAAGCAGCCCGCAAACAACTCACCACACGCGGTGGCAACGCCGGTAAGGATGCGGGGAAACGCAAAGGTCAGGGCAAAGGAAAAGGCAAGAAGAAAGAGGCTGTTTGATTTCATCCACACGATGATCGTTGACGGATAAACCCGCTGTAGCCGGATTTCGCCGACCACGGTTGCTGAACACAACGGAGTTCAGCATCTCGAAGTCTGGCGACTCCGGCTACATTCATGATTGCTGTAAATCGCAGTCGAAGGACTCGTCCGAGTCCAGCCATTTCCTCGGAAACCTCTTTCGAGTGCCAAACCTATTTCGAATGCCAGCCATCCCTGCTCAATAACCGTCTCGGTGATAGCGGCCGCTGCTGGATAGTTCTTTGACATACGCTGCGGCCTCTTCGTCGCTCATTTTGCCTTGGTCGGCGACCACTTCCTGCAACGCCCGGTCAACGTCCTTGGCCATTCGCGAGGCGTCACCACACACGTAGAACGCAGCACCTTCCTGCAGCCACTGCCACAACTCGGCCGCGTTCTCTCGCATTCGGTCCTGGACGTAGACTTTCTTGTCGCTGTCTCGGCTGAACGCCGTATCCAATCGGGTCAACAAACCTGCCGATTGGTAGGCTTCGAGTTCCTCTCGGTACAGGAAGTCAAACGCCTCGTGTTGATCACCGAAGAATAACCAGTTCTTCCCGTCGGCTTTGGTTTCGGCGCGTTCTTGCAGGAATGCGACAAACGGTGCGATCCCCGTTCCCGGGCCCACCATGATCATCGGCGTCTTCGGATCCGATGGTACCGTGAACCCGGCATGGTTGGGTTGCACAAAGACTCGAACCGTTTCACCTTCAGCAACACGCTCGGCCAACATGGTACTGGCAACGCCCTTTCGCACACGACCTTCGCGTTCGTAGACGACCTTCCCGACCGTCAGGTGAACTTGGTCACCGACTTGTTTCATGCTACTGGCGATGGAATACAAACGTGGGTTCAAGGGGTCGAGCGTTTCAATCACCTCGGTCCCGGCCACCGTGGCCCCTTTGGCGACCTCAAACACATCGAGAACATCAAACCCATCCGGAACACCGGCGTCGAGCATCGTACGAAGCGTTTCTTTCGCCGAGTCATCACTGATTCGATCGATCAGCAACTCAATCAATTCATCGCTGGGGTCTTTCAGACAGTAGTCCTCACACAGTGCGTTCAACAGCGACTTCGTTTCCCCGGACGGTGTTGTCACGGAGATGTTCGGGTCGGCCGCCATCGCATCGATCACCCTCGTCGCCAAATCACCACAGTTCTGCGGGAACACTCCGAGAGCGTCACCCACGTCATACTTCAGACCCGATCCGGACAAATCGATAACGACGTGGCGAGTATCCTTTGCGGAACCTTCGACGTTGAGTTCCCGTGATTCGAGCAGTTTTGCGGTGAACGGATTGCTCCGCGACCACTGAGCGGCTTTTCCGTTGCGTGCCGCTGCAGATCCGTTGGCGGACGCGGTGGCACCATTGCTAGTCTCCGATGAATCTCGCTCGGCGAGGATCTTCTTGATCATTTGCTTCGTTTCTTTGCCACCTGGGCTGCACAGCGTCAGGTTCGTCTCCTCCCCGTTGGCGATTGCCTCACCATAGGTCTGACAGACATAACCGCATGACCCACAATCCAACTGCGCCATCGCCGCCATCAGCTTGCGTTCGGTCGGTTTCCCTTCGGCCATCTCCATCCGATCCACGATCGGCAAGGAAGCGTCATGCCACTCGAAGTCTTCCTCGACTTCTTCCTCCGCAACGGCAACTCCGCCTCCTAGGTTCCCCGCGAGAGCCTGAGTCACCTGCGAGGTATCGGCTCCCGGTTTCATCCCGGTCAAACCGGCAAAAAACCCGTTGAGCCAAGCACGTTGTTCTTCGTTAAATGGTGCTGATTCTGGAATCATGAGATGAATTCGAGGTTAGAGACAAAGGGACACGTATTTTTTAACAGCGAGACATTATCACCTCGCAACGCAGAGGCGACGGCTTAGGCAACCGTCGCATGGGTGAGCGACCGGAGTTCCTCAATCGACTTCCGACGTGCAAAATCGACGAACGACTCGTCCACGTTTCTTTCGGCCAAGTACCCGTCGATCAGATTGGTAATGAGCGGCGGCAGGTCTTCGAACGGAATCGATTCCAGTAATGGGCGGCCAATCCCACGACGATCTCCCCAACCACCACCGACCATCACGTGGTAGCCATCGACCATGTCATCCCCCTGTTCCACTTGGCAGGCGATCAGCCCGATATCGCCGATGTAGTGCTGGGCACAACTGTGATGACAACCGGTCAGGTGAATGTTGATCGGGACGTCAATTTCGAACTGCGATTCGAGAGACTGAGCCAACGTCATCGCATTGGCTTTCGTATCGGCACCGGCGAATTTGCATCCTGCACTTCCGGTGCACGCTACCAAACCGGCCCGGAACGAACTGGCCCGGTAGTCGAGCCCACACGCCAAGATCGCCGCTTGTACCTCCGCAACATCGCGTTCCCGGATCCCCGGGATGATCAGGTTTTGCCAAACGGTCCACCGAATTTCTCCGTTGCCGAACTCATCCGCGATCTCCGCGAGCGAACGCGCCTGATCACTGGTCATCCGTCCGACCGGCAACACAACGCCGACGTAGTACCGGCCTTTCTGTTTCTGTTCGTGAAAACCCACATGTGCCATCCGATCCTCGTTGTCAACGATCGTCAGGCGTGAGTCTTCGACTCGGCGAAGAGTCGTTCCGTGTTCCTTTTCGACTTCCTCGATAAATTTGTCGAATCCCCAATCGTCCAACACATATTTCAAACGCGCCTTCTTGCGATCCGTGCGGTCGCCGTTCTTGACGAACACACGGACGATCGCTCCGGCGACCGCGACACACTCGTCCGGCTTCAACAGAACTCCTGTCGGACGGGCAAAATCTTGGTGACCGGTGATGCCTCCGAGCGTCAACTGAAAGTACACACCCTCCGGCAACTCATCCGATGCGTTGGCGGCGTCGACACGCACAGCCTTGAAACCGATGTCGTTGGTGTCCTCGAGCGACGCGATCCGTCCTCCGCCATCGAAAGCGATATTGAATTTGCGAGGCAAACCGTACATCTCTCGATGATTCAAGATGTAGTGGTGCATCCGTTGAGCCAACGGAATTGTTTCGATCAGTTCCTCCGGGTCGATCCCCGACAGACAACTCGCGGTGCAGTTACGGATGTTATCACCGCCGGATCCCAGGCTGATGACGTCGAGTTCACGAATGCCGTAGAGCATATTGGCGGCTTGGTCCGCAGGAATTTCTCGGAACTGCAGGTTAGCTCGCGTCGTCACATCGAGATAACCGCCCGCCGATCGGTCGGCCAAATCAGCGAGACCGGTCAGTTGATAGGCTCGCGACAATCCTCCAGGAATACGCAACCGCATCATGAACGAGTCTTGAGCCGGAGCGACATGAAACAGCCCATGGAACTTCGTCAAGAAAACGTCTGTCCCCTTTGGAAACTCTCCCGCGTCGCTTCGGGAGACGATCTCATCCCACATATCGAGTGGGTTCTTCTCTTGCTTGGCGATTTCCTCTTTGCAGAGTTTCTTGCCGGCGGCAACAGTCGCGGCCTGAGCCTCCAAGGCGATCCGCTCGGGCCCGACCGGCAAGGCAACTCCGTCCACGGTCGCGCCCCCATTGCCGATCGACAACGACGCGCCAGCGCCCGCACTGTTGGAGAGCACCGGAAGTCCGCTGACCGCACGGGCGACATCGGCGCCAAACGTGAATCCACACAGGTACTGTTTTTGTTCGTCTGTGAACGCTTTTTCTGACATGATTTTGTTCGTTCTAGTTGCTCTGTGGAATGATGCGGACGGCGCAGTCCTTGTAGCTCGGCTGTCCGCTATGTGGATCGAAATGCGACAGCGTTAGCTGATTGGTCGTGTCGTAGTGCATGGGAATGAAGGCCTGACCGCGACGGACGGTTGCCGTCACGCATGCGGTGACAACGACCTGCCCGCGTCTTGACTGCACACGGACTTTCTGACCGTGTTCGATTTCGAGTTCGTCTGCATCGACCGGATTGATCTCGACATAGGGTTCGTTGGGATAGAGCAGTCGGAGCACCGGGCTCTGTCGCGTACGAGTTTGCGTGTGCCATTGGCTGACCGTTCCACGCCCTGTCAGCAAGGTGATCGGGAATGTCGAATCCGGCGGTTCAGGCATCGGAACAACGTCGTCGACAATGAGTCGTGCCTTGCCGTCCTCATGAAAGAAGCGACCGTCGCTGAACAAGCGACGTTGCTGCGGTGGTTCGCCGTACTTCTCCGCATCCGCCTGCGACCATGGCCACTGAACTCCACCGCACGCATCGAGTTCGCGATACCCGTCGATTCCCGTGATGTCACATGGTTGATCGCGACTGACCCGTTGCAAGATTCGAAAGACCGCTTCCGGATCGGTCCATTCAGCGAACTGCTCCGCGACACCCCAGTAATGCGCGATCCCGCGAAAGATGTGAAAGTCTGCGAGTGCTTGTCCGGGTGCATGCCGGACCTTCTTAATCAAACCGATGCGACGTTCGCTGTTGATGAACGTCCCTTCCTTTTCACCCCACCCTGCCGATGGAAGGATCAGGTCAGCGTGTTGAGCCGTTTCGGTATTGTGATACATGTCTTGAACGGCCATGAACTCCAGTTTGCCGAACAGTTCACGGACGTCGGACTGGTCAATCCAGGTGTGAGCCGGATTGGTGGCGATGATCCACAAACCTTTGATTTCACCACGGCGGACGCCTTCAATGATCCGATCGTATTTCCAACTACCTTCGGTCGGAATGCAATCGAGGTCCATTCCAAGAGCGTCAGCGACCTTGCGTCGGTCCGCTTCGTCGTCGAACCGGTGATGGCCGATTAAGCCGGTCGTGTTGCTCCACAACCGTGATCCCATGGCGTTACACTGGCCGGTGATGCTATTGGCGCCGGTTCCGGGCCGGCCGATGTTCCCGGTGATCAGAGCGATGTTAATGATCGCCTGAGCGGTGCGAGTCCCTTGGTAGCTTTGGTTAACGCCCATCGTCCACCACAGAGAGACGGCAGCCCCCTTTCCGATCGTCTCGGCTGCTCGTCGGATCGCCACAGGAGAGACACCTGCCTGGGACGCCACGGCGTCGATATCGTAGGACGCGACGGTCTCACGAAGCTGCTCAAACCCGGTCGTGTTTGCGGACACGAAATCGTGGTCAACAAAATCGTTTTCGATCAAGTAATTCGTGATCGCATAGAGCAGTGCGAGATCATTCTTTGGCCGAATCTGCAGGTGCTGACTCGCGGCCATCGCGGTTTCTGTTCGCCGTGGGTCGATGACAATGATCTCGGGTCGTTTCTGATTTCGCAGCACTCGTTCCCACATGATCGGGTGAGCGATGCAGGGGTTCGCACCGACGAAGACGAGGCAATCACTCTGTTCGTAGTCGTCGTAGGTATACGGAGGCGCATCAAAACCGAACGATTCCTTGTACGCGGTCGCCGCGGTTGCCATGCACTGGCGGGTGTTTCCGTCACAATGCTTGATTCCCATTCCGAACCGAGCCAACGCTCCTAGGAACGCCATTTCCTCGGAGGGAATTTGCCCGGTCGAAAGGAAAGCCACCGAGTCCTTTCCGTGACGCTCTTGCACGCCGCGGACTTGATCGACGAATGTTTGAAAGGCCTCGTCCCAGCCGATCGGATGATGGGTGCCGTCTGCTCCGCGCAGCAAAGGTGTCGTCGCCCGATCCGGCGAGTCCAGTACCCGTAACGCCTCCCAACCTTTTGGACAGGCCATTCCTAAGTTAACCGGATATTTCGTTTCCGGTGTCAAACCGACCGCGACACCTTCTTTTAGATGCAGTCTCAACCCGCAACCGGTCGCACAGAAACCACACGTCGCTGTCGTCGTGGTATCCGCCGCCATCGACGAGTGCGTCATCCCGAGCCCATGCTCACCAGGATGCAGCAACAGCTCCCGCGTCATCGTCCCTTCCCGGCGGACCAAAACCTGCGGCAATTCAAACGGCGTTTTTGCAACCGGTGACGAAGTCAAGTCAACCGGTGCGGCCGGTGTGGTGTCCATGCTCATTTCAGTGTCCCCGGCATGCGGTCGTAAACAACACTCATGAAATACAACAAACGCTCTGACGATTCACCGACGAGCAAAGCCGCTGCAGAAAGCGACACGGCCAATACCGCAGCGACGTTCCAATCGACGGCAATCGCTGCCATCGCAAACATGCATGCCACGATCCCTACCCAACCACCGGTCAGCCGAACACGCGACAACGAACTCAGGTGGGTTCGAACCAGTCGTCGACTGCGTTCATCAAATGTCTTGACAGAAGAACTCGATTGTCGGTCGTCTTGATTGGCGAGATACAAATCCCACTCCCAGAAAAGCTTGCCTGCCCCCGTCATTGCCGCCACCAGCAACAACGCGTTGGCAACCGTATCCATCTCGCTGGTCAGGATCACAGCCAACGCCGTCAACGGAGCCCCGACGATCACGCCCGTGATTAAAAACCGAGGGATCGTTCGGCTCCAACGCCACAACTCTCGCCGCGTTGCGACGTAGATCATTGCACTGCAGTAGAGCCCCGCGATTCCGAGAACAACCGAAGCGACCAACGTGGCCCCCGCGGCCCAACCAGGTACCACAACCCATTGCGGGATCCGCTCGGTCACCGCGTTTGGCGTCCATGCGGCAATCACGGGCAACCAAAGCAGTACCGTGGCAACGAGCAGAGCACCGACGAATTTCCCGAGAACGACCGCCTCGCGGCTCAGCCATGACGTTCTCAACCCGAGGAAAACTCGCCACGCACGCAGCGGTTGCCCCAAGTGCAACGGAGCGATGTTCATGCCGATCATGGCAACGACCAACGCGCCCAGGGCGATCACCCGTGACGTCTCTACAGGGACCGCACCTCCGCGAGCCCACATCCCCAATGCAATGAAACGTTCAAACAACAGCATCCCGACCGAAACCTGAGTCGCGATCAACATCAACGCCAACGGCCAATGACTCTCGGCGACTTCGTCGAGTTGAGAGTCCTGTGGCACCGCCTCGGCAATCAACTCCGATCGGTTCGAAACGTAGCGGGTGGTCGGACGTGTCCAATCGGACAACGGCGCCTCCGGTACTAAACGTTCCTCCGGCGATGTCAGCGGGCGAGTGCTATCCACCGTGCGGATCGAGATCGCTTCGTTAGGACAGGATTGAACACACGCGGGTGCCTCTCCCGTTTTGAGCCTTTGGTGACACATGTCGCACTTACGAACGATCCCCAAACGCTTGCTGTATTTTGGCACTTCATACGGACACATCATCGTGCAGTATTTGCAACCGATACACTGGTCATCCAGGTGCCTGACAATCCCGGTTACGGGTTCTTTCACGTAAGCTTTGACGGGGCATCCGTTCAGACATCCGGGGTCTTCGCAGTGATGACAGGCCGTTGTGACGTGCTGGATTCCCGAACTCGCGATCGTTACCGGGGATTGCTCGAGATCAATGGCGGTAGGGATGGCAAGATCACTCGGAGCATCGAAAGACGCATCCGACAACGACCCGATCGTCAATGTGCCTACCTTTCGCCAGCTCTCGGTTTCCTCGAGCCCGTTCATCGTATGACAGGCGACCACGCATGCTTTGCAACCGCTGCAGGTGTCGAGGTTGACTTCGAAAGCGAGTTGTTGCCCCGGTTCGGGCGGAGTGACAGGCAACAACTGTCGGTAATAGACAGACTGAGCGGGTTCAATCTCACCGCGTGAATGGGCCTCTGCAAACTGCTCCACTGCGGTCAACGACTGTTGTTCTTCGAGCAACATGCCGACCAGATCAAACCCAGAATCGCCCTGCGAAATCGGCAACGCAGATCGCGATGGTTGCGACCTAGGATTGTCTTTCGTTTCGGCGGGTAGCGTGCTGGACATATTCAATTCAAAGCGACAAAACGCAAATCAGTTCAGGTGAAGCCAACCGATGACTGGGGCAACCGACACACTGGCTGGCGACACACAGATTGGCGCCGCAGTCGCATCAGACTGCAGCGATCGGGCTGAAGACTGTTGGATCTAAAACAAGAACAACGTAATGCTTGTAAGCGTGACACCTTCGAAAAAAGGAATTGCCAATCCGGACGTGGGTCCAGGTGCGGCGACGTCTTTGTCGCGTCCTGCCAACAATTCGCTAGGGTCATCCGTAACTAGCGCCCGCATCTCCTGCTTCAAACGTGAAAACGGAGACAGCTCCCCCGAGCGGCACGTACCGATTGGGAGCGCGTAGTCATCGCCGAGGTTGTGATACGCGGCCGAAACGAGTTCAAACTCGTCACGCCCCTCACACACCTTCCAAACTTCCATCCCTCGAGCGATCGGAGTTTGCGAAGAACTGATTAACACCGCTGTTGAACGGAAATGTTCCGCAGCGACCGGTATTCCCACCGCCGTCCTCAACAGATCCGCTGACGCGCCCGCGGCACGCAGAAACCCAGGGTGATTCCCCAGGTCGTCATGAATCATCGAGCATCGCCCGTCCCAAACCTGCCCCGGCAGCCCGCTGCCTCGTTCGAATCGGACGAATGAACTGACGTTGTGGAACCGCTCCATCTTGCCGTAGTAGCCATCTTTCAGAGCGACTTCGTCGTAAATCCCGATCGGCTCCCAAACCTCGAAAACGCCAATCGGCGACTCGTTCGTTTCGACTTCGCCCTCGGCACTACGTGCCAACAGCACGACCACCGATACGACTTTGCCGTCGTAATAAACGGGAATTGAAATCCCGGCGGACGCGCCGCTGGGCAGGTCGCTCGAAGCAACCTCCGACGATCCCGACTGCACGGCGGACTCGGCGAGCGGCAGCAACTCGGGACGATGGCTGGACGAAGGATTTCCGGATTCGTCGATGTCAAAAACAGCAACGTCGCTCAGGAAACACGCTGACGGGAGAGAGGAGATACTCAATTTGGACGACCAGTGGTCGATGGTATGGAAAGAAGTAGACATTTTGGTTCACATGGGTAAAGCGGTCGGTGGGAAGGACGTTTCAAACGGCCTCGGCCACCTGCTGCTCTTCCGCTTCGTCTTGCTTTTTCGCCTGTTCACGTGCTTCGGCGTCGGCTTTGAGTTTCCGGTGATCCTGTTCCTCGAGGAACTGAATCATCTTGCGTCGATATTCGTAGTACTCGGGATGGTCGAGCACATCGGCGCGGACTCGAGGGCGTTCAAACGGCAGGCTGAAAATTGCCCCCACTCGTGCACGCGGCCCGTTAGTCATCATCACGACGCGATCGCTCCTAAACAGCGCTTCATCCACATCGTGCGTCACCATCACCGTGGTCACTTTGTCACGAACCAGGATCTCAAGGAGAATTTCTTGAAGTTCCATTCGCGTCAACGAATCGAGCATCCCGAAGGGTTCGTCGAGCAACAGCATCTTTGGCTTCAGTGCAAAAGCACGCGCGATACCAACTCGCTGCTGCATTCCTTGACTAAGATCCTTGGCCCTTTTTTGCAAACTACCTCCCAAACCGACCAGGTTCAGGTAATAACTTGCCAAATCGATTCGGTCTGCTTTCGACGCGTTGCGATAGACTTGGTTAACACCGAGCATCACGTTGTCGAGCGCGGTCATCCAAGGCATCAAACACGGAGACTGAAAGACGACACCACGATCCGGTCCGGGGCCGTCAATTTCGCGGCCCTCGATCGCAACACCGCCGGTCGTGATCGGGTTCAAGCCGGCGACCATTGTCAAAACCGTGCTCTTTCCACACCCGGAGTGCCCGAGCAAGGCGACATACTCGCCACGTTCGAGATTGAGATCAAAATCCTCGACAATGACGACCGGCCCCTTGTGGGTGTCATAGGTTTTGCCAAGACGAAAAAGTTCAACGTATCCACGCATCGTGGTATACCTCTTGATAAATGTGTGGGGACGCTCGCCTTTAGCGAGGTGGTTGGTTGTGGATCGCGCGACCCTTGCGGTTCAGGTCTTCCGGTTGGATATCGGGTAACCGGAACTTCAAATGCTTAGTCGCAGCCTGTTCGGCTGTGCGAGCCTTCTGACGAACCGCGACGAGATAATTCGTCACCGCGTTTCGCAACGCTTTGAAGTGCTCGCTGTCATTCAGCTCTGTCTTGTTACGTGGACGATCAATGCCAACGGTAAACGCGGGCCCAAGAGAGGCCGATGGGCCGGGATTGAGCGGAACAATGCGATCGGCGAGCAAGATCGCTTCGTCGACATCATTGGTGATCATCAAACACGTTTGGCGTTCCTCTTCCCAGATCTTCAGAATCTCGTCACCGAGCTGGGAACGGGTCAACGCGTCGAGCGCCGAGAGCGGCTCATCGAGCAGCAGCATCTTCGGCTTCATCGCGAGAGTCCGAGCGAGCGACGTACGCTGTCGCATACCACCGGACAGTTCGTGCGGACGACGGTGAGCCGCGTGACTCAAACCGACCATGTCAATGAACTTTTCGACGTGCTCACGGCGGGCTTCGGCAGACCAGTCTTTAAAAACCGAATTGACCGACAACGCGATGTTCCCGCGAACCGTCAACCATGGCAGCAACGAATAGTTCTGGAACACCAACCCACGGTCTGGCGAGGGGCCCGTCACCGGTTCACCCTCCATCGTGATGGTGCCTTTGTCGGGTTTAATCAACCCGGCAACTAACTGGGTGAATGTTGTTTTGCCACTGCCGCTGAAGCCAACAACGGCCAGGAATTCTCCTTCGCGAATATTCAGGTTGATATTCTGAAGGACCTCCGAGCGAGTCACACCGCTGCCATAGCCTTTGCAAACACCTTTCATTTGCAAGATTGGCGATGGCGCCGGCGTGTCGGGCTTTCGAATCGCGACCGGTTCAGGACGCAGAAGAACGCTCATAGTGCTGTCTTAAGCTGGCGGAGCAAAATGGAAGAAAAACGTTCCGCAGCCAGCCCGTGTCCCCACACACGACCGACTGCGGAACGAAAACGAATCGTTATGGCTAGGCCGGGGCAGGATTGCCAAAGCTAACCAAATTACGGAAAAAGATCATGATCCGATCGAGCACCAGCCCGATCATTCCGATCACGATCACACTGAATGCGATTCGTGCATACGTCAGTTCACTGCCGTTCTGAAACTCATCCCAAACGAACTTGCCAAGCCCAGGGTTCTGGGCCAGCATGTCAGCGGCAATCAACACCATCCAACCGACACCGAGGCTGATACGCATTCCTGCAAACATCAGCGGCAAACTCGCGGGCAAGATGATCTTGAACAAACGCTGGGCCCACGACAGACGGAGCACATCAGCGACATTGATAAAGTCTTTGTCGACACTCGCAACACCGAGAGTCGTATTCACCAAAGTCGGCCACAGCGAACACAGACACACAGTAGTTGCCGAAATCAGGAACGCTTTATTGAAGAAGGTTTCCCCCGCAGCGTACCCGGCGTAGTACCACATGATGACGATGAACGCCAAAGGCAACCAAGCCAACGGGCTAACCGGTTTGAATACCTGAATGAACGGAGTCAACGCAGCATTGAACCACGGGCTCATCCCACACAACACGCCGAGAGGAACCGCGACCAGCGTTGCCAACAGGAAGCCGAAGAACACCGTACCGACGCTCGTCCAAATCTGATCAATAAAGGTTGGTGCACTCGACGGCTCATAATTCACTGCCGAGACCGCACGTTTCTTCAGCGACAAAGACTTCGCTTCGAGTGCTTCTTGCTTAGCACCGGTCGCCTTCGCGGCAGCTTCCCCATAGGCCTTTGCTTCGGCCATGTAACGAACCGCTTCGCCAACCTTCTCCTGCTTTGCCAATCGATCCGCTTGCTTTTGCTCGTAGTGCATTGCAATCAACTGTGCACCGGCATCCCACGTCGCTTTCGGGCTCGGCAACTTGGCACTATCGGTGACGACCGTATTGGCGGCCATCGCCCAAAACCCGAGAAACAAAGCTATAGCGACAATCGGCAACAGAACGTACTTGGCAATCCCAACGAACTGCTCCCTTTTATCCTCGCCCGCGGCCAAGCGAACGAACGGCTCAAAGATCGGAAGGCCAGCGACCTCGCAGAACTTCAGCAAACCACCTCGCCAGTTCATAGCTCCTCCTTATTGCCGATTGCAAAACTATTGATGTATCCGATCGGATCACGACCGTCGTACGTGTTGCCGTCAATGAACTCAGAGGTAGGCTCGCGATAGCCGTCATAGTCCGGCGCGGGCATCTCACTCGCATCCATCTTGCCCTCGCTGATCAACAACTCAGCAGCCTGGCGATAGATCTCTGGCTTGTAAACTTCCTTCGCAATTTCCTCGTACCACTCTGCAGGCTTCGGCTCAGTGATCTGTCCCCATCGACGCATCTGCGTCAGGAACCAAATGCAATCGCTGTAGTGCGGGTAACTCGCGTAGTACTTAAAGAACACATTGAAGTCGGGCATCTCCCGGACATCCGTTTCCTGGAAAACAAACGTCCCGGTCATCGAGTTATCGATCACGTCCTCTTCGGCACCGACATAGTCTTTTCGACTGAGAATCTTCGCTGCCTCTTGACGATTAACGAGAGTCCCCGACTCATCGGTCTCATCCAACCATTTGCCGGCACGAATCAACGCCTTGATCACAGCCAAGTGAGTGCTGGAATTTTCCTCCGCCCAAGCCTTCGTGACACCAAAGACTTTCTCAGGGTTGTTCTTCCAAATGTCGTAATTGGTGGTGACCGGGACCCCGATTCCGGCAATAACCGCCTTCTGGTTCCACGGCTCGCCGACACAGTATCCCTTCACGATGTCTGCTTCGAGGTTCTGCGGCATTTGCGGCGGAGGAACCGTCGACAACTGCACCTCGGCATCCTGAAAACCATTCAGATCGCTCTCGGTATACATCCCCGGATGAATACCAGCAGCAGCGAGCCAGTAACGAATTTCGTAATTATGTGTGCTCACCGGGAACACCATCCCCATCGGAAACGGCTTGCCCTGATCGGCCAAATAATCTTTCACGATCGGCTTGAGACTCTCAGCCGAGATCGGATGTTCCGGCGTCGGGCTCTTCAACTTAGGATCATTCTCTTGCATCTGCTCCCAGACTGCATTACTGACCGTGATCCCGTTTCCGTTGTAATCAAGACTGTACGCCGTCACGATTGGCGACTTCGTTCCGATACCAATCGTTGCACCGATCGGCTGGCCGGCGAGCATGTGCGCCCCGTCGAGTTGCCCATTGATCACATTATCGAGAAGAATCTTCCAGTTGGACTGCGACTCCAACGTGACGTTCAAACCCTCGTCTTCGAAATACCCCTTCTCTTTTGCAATCACGAGCGGAGCACAGTCCGTCAACTTGATGAACCCAAATTTCAGGTCCGACTTCTCGAGATCCAGCATCGCCGCGGGAGCCGCATCTGACTCGTCGATTTCGAGGTCCGACACATCAACCTTGGCTGCCGCAGCCTCCAAATCCTCGAGCGTGATATCTCCCGATGAACACCCAGTAAAAACCACAGGAAGCGACAGCAACAACAGCCAGCCACCACCGAGAAATGAACGAACCCTCGAACTGCACTTCAACACAATCAAAACACCCAAACAAGAACGCCTAACTCTCGATGCTTGCCCAAACACAGTGCAGGCAGCGAGGCAATCGAGAACGTGTGCGGATAGTCGCATCCATCGGACCAATTGGTGAAACACATGCGACATGAAACTCACTGCAAAGCCAGCAGCACCGCTCAGGCAACTTTACGGCGACTCACCGCACGCTAAACCAGCGAAACGCTAAATAATCGCATCGACATATAGAATTCTAGTCAGGGCCGAGGCACAGAGATTGCTGAAACCCTATGCACAATCAGCGAAGAGACGCGCACAAAGCAAGCACGCCGTAGAAGAGATCCGTCGTACCCTCATACAACATACGGAGCTCGCGCCTCGCCACGCCTTTTCGGACGCAAGCCTCCGGTCCCGAAACATCTTGAAAGCGGCTCGCCCCAGTCCCCGTAGCGAGGTCGCCAGCGCTCCCGTCACGGAGCCTCGCGAAGTCGTATACACCGCTCCTAGACTTTTTCTTTTTGGGGGCGATGTGCGGTGCGGGGTTTCCCAGCCGCATGCTTGCTCTTCCGTTGTTCCGCAAAGGTGCTCAAGACGCCGCGGAGCCCACTTCAGTCCACTTCGCGGAACTCACCACCGGTTTGCTCAGAGAGTTCCTTCAAGAACTCTTCGGTAAGCGGATTCACGCCGACCCCGATCGTGTGAAATTTCAGATGCCTCATTCGATTGCGTCCCACGATGTCACGAAGGATCGCATCGGGATGGGTCAACTTCCCAAACGTTGGCTGCCCGTCAGTCAGCACAAACACGACCTCGAGTTGATCGTCAAACTCGAGGGCATCCGACAGGACACCATGGGTATTTGTTTTATCGCCCAGCGCGATCCGCTCGACAAATGCGATGGCCTCACGTTTGTTCTGCGGGGTCGCTGGCAACAATTCTTTCTTCCACGCCTGCACCCGCGTGTCGAACAGCATGATTGAAAACTCCGCCTCGGGCGGCAAATCATCGATCACACGTATCAATTCACGCTTCGCGTTTTGCAAACGCGTATCGTACCGCGTCGGATGCTTCATGCTGCCGGAACGATCGATCACGAACAGCATCCGTCCTGCGTTGAGATTGATCCCGTAGTAGTGACTCTTGCTCAACTTCAGCCCGCCGGTGGACTCCGACGAAACGTCGTGCAAAGTCAACTTTTCTGACATCGTCGCGTCGCCGTTCATCGCAAGATTGCCTGCGACGTTACCGTCAACAAAACTCACCGGTCGAACCAGTGAGTCCGCAGGGTGCTGCTCAAGATACTCGGCATAGGCCTTGCGATTGCCGTCGAAATCACGCAGATCGACATCCGCGAGACGATTGGCGATCTCGTGACGCAATTGGCCACGCAACTGCGAGTGCAGTTGGTGCATGATCTCGATACTACGTGGACAATGCAGTTGCGCGAGCGTCCTCACCAATGTGAAACGGTATGCGTACTGGTCCTCAAATTCAGACCGCATGATTTGATCCTGGAGCGAATCCACCGCATCTCGAAGTTCATGCCGGCCGACGAGATCCATTGCGATCATCGAAATCCGCCCATCGGAATGCTCGATCGCATCAATGACGGTTGACCTCGCGTCTTCATTCGGACTCGCCGCGAGCATCGCCAACAACTGATTCACGCTATCAGGAACAACCGATGATTTCGCCGGTCGCTTCGGGGTCGCGTTATCGCCACCGTCACTGTCGCCCTGGTCGCTTTCGAACGAATCGAGCAACTGCTGCGTCGCGGAAGTCACGACATCCATGTTTTCGTACAACAGGCTCGGATTCATGCGAAGCATCGCGACTATTTTCAACCGCGCCGGTTCACTACGCCCGCTCAACACGCGTGACATTCGTCGCTGCGCGGCAGTTTCTCCCGCGGCGGGTTGCAACGGCATCGCTGCGATCGCGATTAAAAAAACCGCGCAGACCTTCCACTTTCCCATCTCCAATTCCCCCCGTGCTTTGCAGTGCACCGGCCCGTGCTCGACCGATGTCAAAGAACGGCCTGATTCTAACGAAATAATGTCGCAGGCGAACAGAAAACTTCACTCTGCCGACGATTCCTTTCGCGTCTGATGGCCGCGGCGTAATGTCTCATCCGTCCCCGAAACCCCTGCGAAAACAGCGGAGAACGCGGACTTTTCGTCACCTGCAATTCGTCGTGACAGAACATTTACATACCAGTGACCTGGCGCGAAGACGCCGCTTTGGAAGACAGGCATAGACTGACGTTCGAACGCTTCCCAATCGCTGTCGAACGTTCGCTCGTTCTTCCATCTCGCACGGCCCAAACGCAAGGAACATTGCACCATGGCACCCAAGGAAATTGCCCCCACCGCCTCGACGGAACACGCAGACCAGGACACAGCACAAAGAAAACCGACCATCATCCAAGGCGGCATGGGGGTTGCCGTTTCGGACTGGCGGTTGGCCCGATCGGTTGCACTCACCGGACAAATGGGTGTTGTGTCGGGCACCGCGATGGATACGGTTCTCGCACGCCGACTGCAAAACGGTGACCTCGACGGAAAGATGCGGCACGCACTCGCGGAATTCCCCTATCCGAAGATGGCGAAGAAGATCATCGACCGATACTACATCGAAGGAGGCAAGTCGGCGGACACTCCCTACAAAGCCACACCGGTTGTTTCACAAAAGCCAACGCGTGACCAACTCGAACTCGTTGTCGCGGCGAACTTTGTCGAGGTGTTCCTAGCCAAGGAAGATCACGACGGGCTCGTTGGAGTGAACTTCCTCGAGAAAATCCAAACTCCCACACTCGCGTCGCTCTATGGTGCGATGCTCGCCGGGGTGGATTACGTGTTAATGGGAGCAGGCATCCCGAGACACATCCCTGGCGTTTTGGATCGTCTCGCCGAGGGCGAAAAAGTCGAATACCCGCTGCACGTGCTCGACGCCCCCGCCGACGAACCGGTGGTCACCACGTTTGATCCGATGCAATTTGGCGAAGGCGACATCCCCTGGATCAACCGGCCGAAGTTCCTGGCCATCGTTAGCTCAGCGACCTTGGCGAGCATGCTCGCAAAAAAGTCCAACGGACGAATCGACGGGTTCATTGTCGAAGGCGCTTCGGCGGGCGGACACAACGCGCCGCCGCGTGGCAAGATGAAACTGAACGAAAAAGGCGAACCGGTCTACGGCAAACGCGATGCAGTTGACCTCGATGCGATCGCGGCGATCGGATTACCGTTTTGGCTCGCAGGATCGTATGGCACCCCGGACGCGGTGCAGCAAGCACTCGCGACGGGCGCCTCCGGTGTTCAAGTTGGTACTGCGTTCGCCTTCAGCAACGAGTCGGGCTTGCTGCCGGAAATCAAACGCGACGTGATCGAACGATGCCGCAACGGATCGATTGAAGTCCACACCGATCCGCTCGCCTCGCCGACCGGGTTCCCGTTCAAGGTCTTGGGGAAACGCGGCACGGTTTCGGAAGAATCGGTCTACCAACAACGCCGTCGTGTCTGCGACCTCGGTTTCCTGCGACAGGCGTACCGAAGAGAAGACGGATCGACCGGCTGGCGTTGCCCCGGCGAGCCGGTGCAGAGCTTTGTCGCCAAAGGTGGCGAGGAGTCCGCCTGCGAAGGACGTAAATGCATTTGCAACGGATTGGTCGCGAACATCGGATTGGGACAGACGCGTCGAGACGGAACGACTGAACCAGCGATCGTGACCTGTGGAGACGATGTAAAATCCATTTTGCAGTTCCTCGCCACGCCGGAGGCAAACGAGTACTCAGCCCCTCAGGTCGTGCGTCACCTGCTCTCGGCAGCGAGTCCGCAAGAAACATCGCAGTCGTCGGCGATGGTCGCGGTGTGAGAGCGGAGCTCAACCGTAGAAGGAGTCGCCAAGACTTTGGAACACCTCCACAAGAAGCCGTGCAAGAACAACCGCTGCGTTGCTGCCGGAACTCTGCGGATACAGCAACGCGATCCGTCCGTCAAACTTCGGAGCGTTTTTGCGTGTGCAGATGACGGCGGGTGATGCTCTCAGGCTTCCGACAAACCGAGCGAGATCGTTCGCTGCAGACCGGCGAGGTCACGGATGCGTTTGATATCGGTGTAATGCCCGGTAGCTTCGGCAATCTGTTTGCACTCGTCCGCAATCATGGGACTGTATTCAATGATCAGTCGTCCGCCGGAGTTCATCCGGGCCGGAGCCTGCTCAAAGATACGCTCAATGATCTCTGTCCCCTTATCGCCTGACAACAACGCACCTCGCGGCTCGTGTTCACGCACGGTTGCGGGCAATTCGTCGTACTCACTTTGGCTGATGTACGGCGGGTTACTGCAAATCACATCAAACTTCGCACCTTCTTCGAGTGCATCAAACAGATCGCTCTGCAATAACGTCACCCGATCAGCGAGCCCCAACTTCTCAACGTTCCACCGGGCGATTTCGAGCGCCGCGAGTGAGACATCGACCGCCGTCACCTCGGCGTCAGGCAGGTTCTTGGCGATGGCGATCGCAATCGCGCCGCTACCGGTACCGATATCGAGAATCCGCAACGGCCGATCTTGGATCGTGGGGGCGAGCAGCTTGGCCCGATCGATCGCTTCGACGACGAGATGCTCGGTTTCCGGTCGCGGAACGAGGACGTTCTCATCAACGCGGATAGGAATCGAATAGAACTCGCGGAAACCGACCAGCTGTGCGACCGGGGCTCCCTCGCCGCGACGGCGGACGAGTTCGCGAAACGCGATTCGCTCTTCCTCGGAGGGAACTTCGGCAAAGGCGGTGTACAGTTCGATCCGTTCGCATCCACGTGCGTGGGCGAGCAGGATCTCGGCATCCAATCGCGGCGATTCACTGCCACGTGTTTTGAAAAAGTCCGCCGTCCACTGCAACAACCGCAGCACGGTCCATGGTTCGGTGCTGGGGTTAGTCATGGGAGCACGTCCGTTGCCGAAAGAAGAGAAATCCCTCGATCCGCCTTAGTCGATCATATCGCCACGGAGTTGATCGCGGTCGTATTCGATAAGGGCTTCAGTAACGGGGGTGAGGTCGCCGCCGATAATCTGATCGAGCTTGTAGAGAGTCAGGTTGATACGGTGGTCGGTGAGGCGGTTCTGTGGGTAGTTGTACGTACGGATCCGTTGGCTCCGGTCTCCCGATCCGATCAGACCTTTACGAGCCTCGGCTTGCTTGGCGTTCTCTTCTTCCCGCTTCTTTTCGTAGACGCGGGCCTTGAGAACACGCAGGGCCTTGGCCAAGTTTTTATGTTGGCTCTTCTCGTCCTGACACTGAACCACGATGCCGGTTTCATAGTGAGTCAAGCGGATCGCCGACTCTGTCTTATTGACGTGCTGACCACCCGGCCCGGACGCGCAGAATTTGTCGACGCGGTAGTCATCCGACTTGATGTCGACCTCGACGTCTTCCGGTTCGGGCATCACCGCAACCGTTGCCGCGGAGGTGTGAACACGTCCCTGGGTTTCGGTTTCGGGCACGCGTTGGACACGGTGACCGCCCGATTCGTATTGCAGATCGCGGAAGACGTTTTCGCCTTCGAGCGTCAACGTGATTTCCTTGAACCCGCCCATTTCGGTAGGGCTGGCTTCCATCACCTCGGTCTTCCACCCAACCTGTTCGGCATGTCGCCGGTACATTTCGTAGAGGTCGCGGGCGAACAAAGCTGCCTCATCGCCTCCGGTACCGGCGCGGATTTCCATCACGCACCGAGTCCGGTGAGAATCATCACCACCGACGGTGTAAGTGAGCAGGTCTTCCCAGAGAGTCTCTCGCTGCGAACGCAACGATTTCATCTCGGTTTCGGCCATTTCGCGTTCTTCGAAATCGTCAGTTGCCTCTGCCATTTCGTGGCAGTCCTGGATTTCCTCGCTGAGCCGTTTGAACTCGCGATATTTCCCGACGACTTTCGCCAACCCGCCATGCTCGCGGGCGGTGGCACTCATGCGAGCACCATCACCGAGCACATCCGGGTCGGACATGTCACTTTCGAGCTGAACGAAACGCGCTAGCTTTTCCTCAAGGTTGTCGCGGATCGATCCGCTCATTTGCCAGCTTTCTTAGCCTTCTTTGGCTTTTGAAGGCTGCCATAAGTACCGGCAGCGAACTTCTTCTGGAACTTATCGATACGTCCGGCGGTGTCGACGTACTTCAGTTTCCCGGTGTAGAACGGGTGGCATTCGCTGCAGATGTCGATCTTCAGCTCGGGACGGACGCTTCGCGTCGTGAAGCTGGCGCCGCAACCACACGTGACGGTGGTCTCTTGGTAATTCGGATGGATGCCGTCTTTCATGACTGTATACACAAAAAAATGGGCGAATTGGGGCGCGTTGCTCGGCTGAGAACGCGGATTGTTCGAGAATTCGAATCGCAGATAGTACGCGACAAACGCCTTTGAGTTCAAGGGCTGCCGCGTTCAGATCAGCGGTAAAGCCAGTATCAAATGCCGGCAAGGGGCGATCGTAAGGAAGAGACCCCACACCACGATCCCCCCAACTGGTCACCTACCCGGTCAAGCAAACCCGATCTCCGGTCCAGGAAACCTGTCCAGCGTTCGTCCCGTTTTGGCAATGGCCACCGGAAACGGGATTGGATAGGATTCTCGTTTGGATCGAATTTCGCTCGGTGATCCCCCTATCCCACAACCTTCCATCGTATGAAACACATTCGGAACTTTTGCATTATCGCCCACATCGATCATGGAAAGTCGACGCTGGCGGATCGTTTAATCCAGGCCTGCGGCGGAGTCACCCAGCGCGAGTTCCACGACCAGATGCTCGATTCGATGGATATTGAGCGGGAACGCGGGATCACGATCAAGAGCAACACCGTCACCCTGAGCTACACCGCGAAAGATGGCCAGGAATACCAATTCAACCTGATCGACACCCCCGGCCACGTGGACTTCTCCCATGAAGTTCGCCGGTCGCTGATGGCGTGCGAGGGTGCCCTGATGGTGGTCGATGCCTCGCAGGGCGTGGAGGCTCAAACGGTCGCGAACCTCTATCTGGCTCTCGAATACGACCTCGAACTGCTGCCGGTGATCAACAAGATCGACCTGCCGGCGGCCGACGTCGAACGGGTACGCGAAGAAATCGACTCCGACCTGGGCCTCGATCCTTTCGCGGCGATCCCGGTCTCGGCCAAAACCGGACAGGGCATCGAAGACGTGCTCGAGGGGATCGCGACGCAGTTGCCGCCCCCCGAAGGCGACCCCAAGGCACCGCTGAAGGCGCTGATCTTCGACGCATTCTTCGACAAGTACCGCGGCGTGATTCTGCAGTGCCGCGTGATCGAAGGGACGCTCAAACCCAAAGACACAATCCACTTCATGCACACCGATCGCGACTTCCTGGTCGACGAACTCGGGTACAACCAATTCAAACTCGTTCCCAAGAAGCAGCTCGCCGCGGGCGAAGTCGGCTACATCGTCGCCGGCGTCAAGAGTGTGCAGGATATCGAAATCGGGGACACGATCACCCTGGCCGATCGCCCCGCCGACGAACCGATCCCCGGCTACCTGCCCGCCCGGCAAGTCGTCTTCTCATCGATCTATCCGATGAGCACGGACGAGTACCAGGATCTCACCAAAGCCCTCGAGAAGCTGTCGATCAACGACGCCGCGTTGACGTTCGAAAAGGACTCATCGGCGGCACTCGGATTCGGCTTTCGATGCGGATTCCTCGGCCTGCTGCACCTCGACGTGATCCAGGAACGACTGCAACGCGAGTTCGACATCGGGCTGGTCATCTCGGCCCCGTCGGTCAGCTACAAACTGACGCTCAAAGACGGCTCAACGATCGATGTCGACAACCCGAGTTACTGGCCCGATCCGACCAACATCGACTCCGCCAGCGAACCGTACATCAAAGCGCAAATCCTCACACCGGAAGAATACGTCGGGCCGGTGATGGAATTGTGCCGCGAACATCGCAGCGAAAGCCAAACGATGAACTACCTGGCCGCCGGCCGGGTCGAAGTGGTCAGTGAAATGCCGCTCGGCGAAGTCCTGTTCGACTTCTACGGCAAACTAAAAATGATCACCCGCGGCTACGGGTCGTTCGATTACGTGCCGATCGAATACCGCAAAACGGACATCGTCAAAGTCGACATCCTTGTTAACAAAGAACCGGTCGATGCGTTGGCGTATCTCGTGCACCGCGAAAAGTCTCGTGCCCGGGCGCTGCATTACTGTGAACAACTCGCCGAAGAAATTCCGCGGCACCAGTTCAAGATCCCGATCCAGGGAGCCATCGGCGGCACCGTCATCGCCCGTTCGACGATCCAAGCGGTCCGCAAAGACGTCACGGCCAAATGCTACGGCGGCGACATTTCCCGAAAGAAAAAACTGCTCGAAAAGCAGAAGAAAGGGAAAGCCAAGATGAAGCAGTTCGGCAGCGTCAACATTCCGCAAAAGGCGTTTGTCTCGGTGCTGCGGGCGGACAAAAAGTAACCGCGCCCCCTACCCTGTCAAAAAAAGACGTCTCAGCTAACCTAGTGGTCCGCCACGATCGAAAACTTGGTTTCAAAACCGTAGCGAAAGTCGCCAAGACTTTCGGCAATTCACGCCCCCCCGAAAACGAGGCTTGAACGCACCACAATTACGCCGTCGCAGCTTGGTTTTTGAATAGGCCAAGGTGGACCTTGTAAAAGATCCTCATGCAGCAGGATCCTCCCCAAGACCCACGATGCGAAACGAGTGCGGACACAAACGCCTAGTACGCCATCGTCGCCCAATCCCGCTTTCACCCCACCACCGAACGAGTCTTCTGTTTTGATCACGCCTCCGCATCAGAAACGCACTGCTGCGATGGCGTTCATTCTGTTGACTTTGTTCATCGACATCTTGGCGATCGGCATCATTATTCCGGTGCTGCCCGAACTCGTTAAAGAATTCGCCGGCGGAAACGAATCGATGGCCGGTTGGTATGTCGGGATCATCGCGGCAACGTTTTCGCTGATGCAGTTTTTCTTCGCCCCGGTACTCGGTGCCCTGTCGGATCGCTTCGGCCGACGACCGGTCATTCTCGGTTCGCTTTTCGGACTCGGTGTCGACTTTATCATCACCGGGCTGGCGACATCCGTCGGCTGGCTGTTTGTGGGACGGTTTATCGCCGGAGTGATGGGCGCGAGTTTCTCGACCAGCAACGCGTACATTGCCGACATCTCGACGAATGAAAACCGAGCGAGGAATTTTGGCCTCGTCGGAATGATGTTCGGACTCGGCTTCATCATTGGACCCGCACTCGGTGGACTGCTCGGCGGGATTTCACTGCGACTGCCGTTCTTCGCCGCCGCCGGATTGTCGCTGGTTAACTGGCTGTATGGTTTCTTTGTGCTGCCGGAGTCCCTGCCGCCGGAGAAACGCAGTTCAACCATCACGCTCCGCAGCATGAACCCGTTTGGCACGATCACCCGCCTGCGTGCGTACCCGATGGTGCTCGGCCTCGCCGCCGCATTCGTGTTCAGTTCTCTGGCACAACGCGGCCTGGAAAACGTCTGGGTTCTCTCGATGGGCTTCCGGTTCGGATGGGAAGAACAAACCAACGGATGGATGCTCGCGCTGGTCGGGTTGATGGCAGTGATCGTGCAGGGAGGTTTGGTTCGCCCGACGATTCGACGTCTTGGTGAGCGCCGCACCGTGATGTTTGCCACAACGGTGTCTTGCTTGGCGTTTCTCGGCTACGGATTGGCAACCCAAGGTTGGATGATTCCTTGCATCATCGTCTTTGGCTCGCTCGCCGGACTCGCCGGTCCTGCGATCCAAAGCCTGATCACCAGCACCGTCGACCCGTCCGAACAGGGACGCGTGCAAGGTGCGTTAACGTCACTGATAAGCCTGACCAACATCCTCGCGCCGTTGATCTTCACCGCCGGACTGTTTCGCTACTTCACCGACGAGAGCACGCCTTTTCGATACAACGGGCAACCGTTTGCCGGGGCACCGTTCGTGTTCGGCTCGCTGTTGTTACTGATCGCCTTGGGCATCCTCTTTCGCGTCCTAAAACGCTTTCCCGCCAAGATTGCGACCGAAGCACCAGTGATGCCGGCCACGCAAGAAGCGGCCAACTGAACGAGAAACCTAATCAGCCAACTCGACCGACAACTGAGTGAGCCAACCGAGCCATGCGAATCCTTGTTACCGGCTGCAGCGGTTTCCTCGGCAGTGAGATCGTTCGCCAACTGATCCAACGCGGCGACGAGGTCGTGGGACTCTCTCGCCGGGAGACGCCCGACCTCGTTCGGCTCGGCATGCAACATCACCGCGGCGACCTTTCAAACGCCGAATACGTTCGCCGCACGGTCACCGACGTCGACGTGGTGATCCACACCGCGGCGGTCGCGGGAGTCTGGGGGCCGTGGAAACATTTCTACGCCAACAACGTCGTCGCGACACGAAACATCCTCGCGGCCTGCCAATCCTCCGGTGCAACGCAGTGTATCTACACGAGCAGCCCGAGCGTGACGTTCGCCGGCGGACACCAAAGCGGCATCGATGAGTCGGTCGGCTACCCTGAAAAGTGGCTGTGTCACTATCCACGCACGAAAGCAATCGCCGAACGCGAAATCATCGCCGCCGACACTCCCGGTGGCTTGCGAACGGTGTCCCTGCGTCCGCATCTGATTTGGGGAAATGGCGACCCACACCTTCTGCCGAGGCTTCTCGACCGAGCCCGATCGGGTCGCCTGCGTATCATCGGCGACGGCGAAAACCGAATCGACACCGTGCATGTGACCAACGCTGCGGCAGCTCACGTCAACGCGATCGATGCACTCGCGAGCAACCCCGACGACGCCGCGGGTCGGTCGTACTTCATCGCGCAAGACGAACCGGTGAAGTGCTGGCAATGGATCTCGCAACTTTGTGAGAAATTTGATGCACCGGTTCCAACCAAAAAGATTTCCTACCAAGCCGCCTACGCGATCGGCGCGGGACTGGAATCGATCTACCGTTCACTGCGACGCAGTGATGAACCGCCGATGACGCGATTCGTCGCCGCTCAGCTCGCCAAAGATCACTACTTCGACATCACCGCCGCCAAAGAACGGCTGGGCTACCGTCCGACCGTAACGATGACCGACGGACTCGCGAGCCTGACTACCTAGAGCGTATTGATATCTAACACGCACAATCCCCATAGCCAAATCCGGCAGAATCCATACCACCTCCGCCAAGCGACATCAGCAACGTCGTCTTCAAAAACGCCCTCGATCAAAACACCCGTCAACCGACCCGCGTTTCTCCCAGATCGGAATTCGCGTTTTCGAATCGACCTACCGCCGGGCAAAAACTCGCTTGAGTTCGTCGATGCCGGTAAGGCCTCGCGCGATCGATAGAACCGCCTCCGCTTGGATGCCACGGTGTCCTTCGGATCTCGCGATCGAGAACAACTGACCGGCGTCGCTCGTTTTCAAGAGAGCCTGCCGGAACTGCGGCCCAGGACGCAGCAATTCGAACACACCGATTCGCCCGAAATAGCCACGACCGCCACAGACGTGACAAGGCGTGATCGGCGCCGGCCGACCATTTTCGTCGACCTGCTCTTCGATCGGCGGTGGGATGAACGGTTGATACATCACGGGAACCCGCCCGGCAGGAATGCCGAGTTGCGCGAGCAACTGTGGTGGCGGTTCGAAACCGACTTTGCAGTTCTCACACAACCGCCGGATGAGCCGTTGGTGCAACACCGCGCCCAGCTTTTCCGCGATCAGTTTGCGTGATTCGGGATAGCGACCGAGAAACGCGAGTAACACCTCGATCGCGCTATTGCCGGCGGCTCGGTGCATCACTTGACGGTCTTCCTCGAAAACCTTCTCCATGCATAAATGCAGCGACTCGGGCTCGGGAGGGTTGGGGAACATGAGAACATCCGGCTCTCGCAACACCATCCGCTGGACGACTTCCAACTCCGTCTTGCCGGTGTCGCCGCCGAAGAAGTTCGACGTGACGTTGATGATCTCCGGCTCCGGTGATTCGGCTGGTTCAAACGATTGGAAGTCGCGGATCAATCGGTCGGCTGAATTGATCGCAACGTTCCACAACGTCGTGACACCTTCGCTTTTCTTCGCCGAGATCAACACGACGTTGCCGTGTCCGTTGAGCTGTTCCTTGAACTGCTCGACCATCTTGTCTCGCATCCCCATGTCGGAGAGCGTACTGAACGGAACCTTCTCGGCATCGATCCGGCAAATCACACGTTCGCCCGTAGGAACACCTTGCGACTGGACCGTCAACTCAAATTTGTCCTTGTTGACCTTCAATCCCATCGCGCCCTTTTGAGCGCCACGGCGATCGGCCGGGTTCATCAGGCAGAGCTGCTTCAACGCGTACAACATCGCGTCGCCGGTTTCGCGATCGAGCGGCGGGAGCTGTTCCCAGTTCCCGTCGATTTGATACCGGATCGCGGTCGCGTTTTGCGAATAGTCCAACAACATGTGCGTGGCACGAGACTCAATCGCGTGGCCCAATTGGCCGGCCGCGATGAGATAACCGGGGCCTTGCCGGGTCGAGATCAACAACGCCTGCGCGTCGGTACGTTCGGCCACGTGCGGAACGAATTCCACCGGAGCCGCGGTTTGCCATAACTGAATTTCGTCAGGTGTTTGTGCCACTTAGATAATCCCTGGAGCTTTCACGTCGATGCCTTTGAGCGTCATTTTCAGCGCGTCCTTGTTCGGAGCGACCGCAAACGCGGTCGGCCGATCGATCAGGTCATCGTCAATCAATTGTTTCAAACTCATCGTAAAGTCTTGCATCCCGTCTTCGGCACCGATGCGAATCGCGTCGGGCAGTTTGCTGTCGTGACCTTCGAGAACGAGTTTCCGAATCATCGGGGTGAACGTCATCACCTCGCAGGTCGGCACACGCGAGACGCCCGGGCGGATACTCTTGAGCAGTTTTTGAGCGACGATGCCTTTCATATTCATCGCGATCGCCCCCCGAATCGCCCGGTGCATTTCCTCAGGGAACAAATCGAGAATCCGGCCAATGCACGTCGACGCACTCGCCGCGTGAATCGTTCCGAACACGAGGTGACCGGTTTCGGCGGCGTGAATCGCCGTCATGAACGTCTCTTCGTCACGAAGCTCGCCGACGAGGATAATGTCGGGGTCTTCCCGAACCGCATGCTTCATCCCGACCGAGAAATCCACCACGTCCTGGCCGATCTCCCGCTGGTTAATCAGCGACTTGTCTTCGGTAAAGATAAACTCGATCGGATCTTCGAGTGTCAGAATGTGTTTGCGATAGATGCTGTTGATGTAGTTCAGCATCGAACCGATCGTCGTACTTTTTCCCGATCCCGTCACACCGGCGAGTAACACCATGCCCTGCTCGTAGTGACACAACCCCTCGATCGTGTCCGGCAGAAAAAGGCCGCGAAAGTCAGGGATGAAGTTACTAATCCGACGGGCCACCAAACCGATGTTCCCCAGCGACTTGAGCATGTTGATCCGGAATCGCCACCGAACACCGTCGACTTCACATTGGTACGAAAAGTCAGCCCCGCCCTCTTCTTCAAAGATGATCAGGTTCCGTTCGTCCATCATCGGCAACAGAAGACGAACCATTTCCTCCGCATCGATCGGACCACGGTTGAGCGGTTTCAACTCACCGCCGACACGAACCATCGGAGGCTGGCCGACTTTCATGTGCAAGTCAGATCCCTCGAGCTTAACAAGTGCCCGGAAAATCTTGTCGACCTCGAGCTCCTTCTTGTCTTGGAGCAGCGAGCTCTTCAAACGTGAGGCAACGGCCTCGGCAGACATATCGCGAACCGGACCGGCAGGGGCCGCTTTGGCAGGTTTGGCGTGTGACATGTTCGGTTGGTGAACCCGTTGAAAAGGAACAGAGGAGAGGACGTGCTAGCTTAGTTGATTGTAGGAGGACTGCGAGGGGAAAGTAGGCGTCGAGCGTTGTGGAATCGCTCCGGAACGAACGGTTATCCCAACGATGCCGCC
>JBICHZ010000399.1:0-11876 GCA_043101355.1 Rhodopirellula sp. JB044 | reverse complement strand
CCCCACGCCCACAAATCGATCATTCCGACGATCCCGAGCGTGCTCGGCAGAGGCCAAAACCCCAAAATCAAACCGCGTGAAACACGCACCAGAGCACCGGGTAGGTCATGCACTGAACGACGATCGGTAGATCCCTCGGTCTTGGAAAGACCCAGCGTCACCAGTGAGCCGAACGGCCGTAAGGCCTCGGATCTAATCGCTAACCGAGTCCCCAACCCAACACGCCCAAACCCACGACCGCTTCCGTCCGGGCTTGCCCCGGCGGAGCGCACAAGTGACCGCTACCTAATCATCGCTCTCTGCATTCGATCTCCGTCGGGCTCGCCCCGGCGGAATTAGCGCGTCGAGTTGTTGCTACCGCCGGGGCAAGCCCGGAGCGGAGAGCCGATCCGATTTGGCCGTCGAAGGTAGCCAACAGTTGCAACCTCCGCCGGGGCAAGCCCGACGGAAGGAAAGTGCCCTCGGGTCGAATCGCCAACCAAGCTTCCAACCCAACACGCCCAAACCCCCGAGTGCTCACGCACCTCGGCTCACGCCGTTAGCTGCCGCCCAGCCAAACCCAAAAGCGGCGGGCCATCGACCGTTTGTCTTGCAGGGCGAGATGACCGACTTCGCCACATCGCACCGCGTCGGCTTTGCTCGGCGGCAACTCGATCACCGCTTCAAAACGAGGAGACAACCATTCTACGCCAGCCCCGCCGTTTCTCTCATCGTCCGCCGGTGCGACTGGGATCGGACCGCCGGCACTCGCGGCCAGGGCGGGGTGCGGAACGCGGAGACTGCCGCGTGGACGAATCGCCGTCGGAACAACGTCGATCCATTGGCCACCGCGAAAACACACCCGCAGCGGTTGCTGTTTGACGAACGCTTCCTGGTACGCGTTCATTTCGTCCTCGCCGATCGACAACAACAGTTCCTTGTGCGATTGTTGCCCAATGCGTGCCAACTCGTCGCCGACCGAAACGAACTCGTCCTGCAAACGATGCAGTTGCGGGGTCAGGATCTCGCCGTCGCGATTCGCTTTGACTTGCAGCGAGTCGACCTGTTCTTGCAACTCGCTCAGTTTCCTTCGCAGGCTATCGCTTCGCTGCACCGATGCTTCGGCGAGTCCGAGTGCTTGCTGTTGTTCGTTGCGTTGCCACTCGATCAGTTCGGACTCCAATTGCAACGCGATCTCATCACGTTGCACTTCGAGTTCGTGATTCTCAATCCGCAGAATCACTTCACCCTCGTGCACCGTGTCACCGCTGTTCCAATACACATGTTGCACAAAACCGCTCACCGGTGCCCGAAGAATCTGTTCGCCAGAGAACCTCGCCACGACGGGCACCTCCACGACAAACGGCGACGGCAGCGTCAGGAAGAACTGACCGATCGTGAGAAAAGTCAACAACGTCCAACCGATCCGCCGACGATGCGACCCTCGCGAGAAGTTATCGCCGGTTCCCTGGTACATCCAAACGCGATAGCACCAACGTGTCGCCGGAACGATCGCCCACAACAACATCGCACTCGCGGCCACCGCCAATCCCAACGGCCCCGCCCACATCGAAACGACAATGACCAACCCGCCCATCCAGACGAATTGGAACACGACCGAGGCGGCCGCGTGCACGCCAGCAAACGTACGACGCCATCCCGATAGATGGCTCGCCGGTGCCGCGATGCCGAACAGTTTGCTCTCGAGAAACCCGCCGAGCAATCGTCGGCCCTGTTCACGCAAATTGGGAATGTCAACGAGATCCGACAACACATAGTACCCGTCGAGCCGCAGCAGCGGGTTGGCGTTGACCAACAAAGTCGCCGGCCCGGCGAGGAAGAACACCTGTGCCGCCACGTGCGCGACCACGCCTCCGGGCAACGACCACCACAACCAAAACGCGATGCTGCCGCAGATCAGTTCGAAGTAGACGCCGCCCAACGCGATGGCAACCCGAGCGTGTCGGGAACGCAGCTTCCACGCGTCGGTGACGTCAACATAAGCCAGCGGTGCGAACATAAAAAACATCACACCGGCGCGACCGACTCGAACACCGTGGTAACACGCCGTGCATGCGTGCCCGAGTTCGTGAACCACCTTCAAAACCACCCACGCGACGATCATGACCAACCATTGGTTGGAATCAAAGACCTTTAACAGTTCATCACTCAGTCGGGCCCGATTGCCGGCCGCATAAACGAGCGAAAGCACGATGTAGGAAACCGCCACCACGCGGACATACCCACCCAACAACGGCCGCACGATCGGCGTCAATCGAGACGCCCACGGTTCGGCGTGCAGCAAAGGCAACCGGACACTGATCAAATACCCGCACCAAGTCAACAGTCCGCTCAGCAGCGTACTCGCCGAGGCTTTGTTGTCGCCTCCACGCCCCGACTGCGATGAAGAAGGTGTTCTTTCGAGTGCGGCCGACGAAGTGTTCTCGAGTTGCGAATCCCGCTCGAAAATCGATTCCACCGCATCCGGGCTGTTTTTGGTCGCGGGCGATAGCGTGATCGCGATCTTTTGCGAGACCAACACACCGATAAACTCCGCGATGTCTTCGGGCGTCCAGTCCAACCCGTCATTGGCGACTTCACGCACAACTTGCGAAACCGATCGAGTTCCGTCGAGCAACATCGCGACGTGATACTCGGCGGCCCCAAACTGAAAATGCGTGCCTGTCCCCGTATGCACACACCTAGCCATCGAAACCCCCGCGATCTCGATCGGCGTGAACTCGACATCCGGATCGAGCTTGATCACTACCGGCAGATCCGACGAAGCCTGCGGGGGCACGGAGGTTGAACCAGACGTCGCACCAGACGTCGGCGTGATATCGGCAGTCGACTCGGTCATCCCCCGCAACAACTCCGCGGCCGCGTCCGGAGTTGCATCAGGCTGCTCCGATTGCGACGACGAATCGAGCGACCATCCCGCCTTTGGAAAAAACGCACCGCTCCCTTCACCGGATAGGCCGGTGTTTTGCGTCGTCGGATCGTTCAGGGAATCGTCGCGCATCACCATCCGACCACCCATCCGATCTTGCGCAGCGGCACTCGCACCCACCGCCAAACCCATGGTCGGGTTGGGCCGAGCACGACCGCTTCGCCGCGCATGCCGACTCGCAGGTCAGTCGTGGCGACTCGGTGCGGTTTCGGATCCTGTGACACCAACGTCACCGGATCGGTCGAGACAAAGGTTTCGCTGTCAGTGGCTTGCGGCGGTTCCGATGACGGCATCGCTGTCTTTGCGATGAACACGTTCTGATCGTCTCGGATGGTTGCCGACGGCCAAATGGATTTGACCTGCGAGTAAAAATCGGAACGACCTACGGCGGGGAAGTAAAACTCTACCGGCGAGTTTTCGCTGACGAACCCGATCTCCACTTCGGGAATCTCGAGTTCCACTTCCAAACTGCCGTCCGGTGCAATCTCGAGCAGCGTTTGCCCGGTCTCCAACGGCGTGCCGAGCGAATGATGCAGGTCGCCTTGGATCACGATCCCATCAATCGGACTGGTAACGACAAGATGTTCGAGTCGGCGGGTGATCAGATCGCGACGTCGCGACAAAGACTTTCGCTTCAACCCCGCCAATTGGGACTTGGCAATCTCGCCACTGGCCAGCGCGATGTCTTCGTCCTTGGTTGCCTCGGCGATTTCGGCGGTGATCGCTTCGAGTTCGATCCGCAGTGGTCGGCCGTCGAGTTCGAGCAGCGGGTCTCCGACACGCACGTGATCGCCTGGTTCGACATGGGCCGTCAACAAAGTCGCATCGATCGGCGCAGCGACACGTCGCGAATTCATCGCAGTCACCGTCGCCGGCGCGGGGATCCGATAGGCGACGGGAATGCAAGCGACCAATAACGCAAACAGCGCCGCGATGCCGAACGTTCCACGCCGCGACCACCAACGAGACAACGTCGCCGCCACACGGCCCATCTGTCCATTAACCGACCTCGAAAAGAATACCGTTGCCGTCGTCGTCAGAACCTTCTCGGATACCATCTCCGCAAAGTGCTTCAGATCCGAGTTGCTGTCCTGCGGCGGACGAATCCAAACGAGCCCGTGCGGAGGATGGGTTTTCTTCGACAATGACACGTGCTCGGCATCGTCACTCGATTGCTCGATGTGTGGTGTGAGATCCAAAACGAGGTTGGCCGATTCCCATCGCACGGGTGCGTCGGGCTTTTCCGCGTTCGGTATCTTCTCAAAACGATTTCGAATCGATTGATAGACCGAGTTGTCGGCACCGAGCCAACCGAGCCGAGAATCGTGCAACCGCTGCAGCACGCCTTTTCCTTCTTCGTCTCGCGTTCCCCACCCCAAACGGATGGTGTGGTCGGGCAAGACGTCGCCGATGCGTGCCACCAACCGTTCGGCAGCAACCTCGCGGTTTGGTGCCGCCGCGATCTCTGTCAACAGCGGATGCCACACGACCTCGAACTGCTTCGACGACAGGATCGCGGCATCACGAAGCCTTCGCATCTCCGGCGCAAAGGATGGTACCTCTGCGGAAGCACCCGGTTCGCCTCTTCTTTGAGGTGGTTCGCCAGCGGTTTGTGACGACGTACCGGTTCCCGTAACGCTGTGAACCATCGACGGAGCCACGGGATGAGCCGTCGCTCTCGGATCGCCGTGGTTGACAGGTTGTGAGGGATTCATGATACGCGGTCAGTGTTGAGGTCGAGAAAGGAAAAAATGTCTTTGGGCGTCAGGGGTTGGGCCACGCGAGGCGGCCTCTTGCGTTGTCTATCCGTTAACGTTGCATCCTTCGCTGGATCGCGGCTTGGCCGGGAACGACGTTGGGAAGATCTTGGCCGGGAGTGATTCGCATCGACAGTCGATCGCCGGGTCGCAATTGTTCGTCGGGGTTGGGAATGCGGACGCGGATCCGAACCGTTCCGCTTTCGCCGTCAATCGCCGGGGCGATCGATTCGATTTCGGCGTCGACGGTTTGTCGCGCCGCACGGAAAAACACCTGCACCGCCATACCGGGTCGCATCGCGAACGACGATTCGGCGGGCACGTTGAACACGCCGATCAACACATCGGTGCGAATCAGCCGTAGAATCGTCGCGTTCCCGGGGGTCAACGCGTCGCCCGCGTCGAGCCGTTTAGCGGCGACGATGCCGTCAAACGGCGCGTGGATCTGTCGTTGCTCGACCTGGAGCTCCAACCGTCGCAGTTCGGTTTTGCGGAGGCGGTTTTGCTCCATCGCGATTTGCAAACGGGCGTCCGCCACATCGAGTTCCATCTTCGCCCGACGCAACTCTTCACCGCCCGCCATCTGGTCCTGATGCAGCGATTTCAACTGTTCGACCCGGTAAACTTGGAGCTCACGGGCGGCTTCGGCCGATCGCACCTCCCCGGTCATCGCCGCCTGCATTTTGGCAACTTCTGCCGCCGCACGCTGGATACCGTCATCGAGCTGCGCGAGCAGTTGTCCCTTGCGGACCTTTTCACCGATTTGAACTGGGACATCGACGAGTTGTCCGAACTCATCCGTACTCAGCTCGACGTCGAGAATCGCTTCGGCGAACCCTTCATAGCTGGAGTGAGTCATCCCGGACGGATTCGCCGCATCGACCGCGGCATGACACATCATTGCCCAGGACAGCACGCACACGGCCAAATTAAGGGACAGGCATTTTTTCATGGAACTCACTGTGCGGCTCCTCCATTTGAGTTTTCGTATGCGTCCAGTTCAATCATTTGCGGTTCGGCGATCAGTGACCGACCGGCGTTGGACTCGAGGTTGTCGGATTCGAACATTTCGGAGCCTGGCACATTGTCGACAGGCACCGGCTGCGTCCATGTTTCGAGCGGCAACAAACGCTCGTTGATCGGCGAGGTTTGCAGGATCTCAACGGATGTGCTGCACTCCGGACGCGTCGGCTCGATCCCTTCGCGGATGAGGAACGTTCCCATCGCTTGTTGCAGGGTGATCAATTCGAGGATGTAGTTGACCTGCGCGGACACGTAGGCCTGTTCGGCTTCGGTGCGTCGCTTTTGCGTTTCCAAGAGGTCTTCGAGAATCAGTGCAGTCGGACCGCCGTCACCGGCGAGCATTTCCCACCTCCGCGTCGCGATGTCTTCTTCACGAATAGCGGCGGCGAGTGTGGCCGCTTTGCTGCGTCGCAGGTCGGCGCCGGCTCGCACGCGGATGACGGATGTTTCAATTTCACGGCGTGCCGCCAAAAGTGCGTTTCGCAGTTCATCGCCGCGTTGTTTGTAACGCAGTCGAGCCTCGCGCAGTCGGCTCCGGGCGGCGCGACGTCCCCACGGCAGGTTGTACGTCAACGCCGCCGTGATGCCCGGCCCGCCGTCGGAATATTGGTTGATCCACGATTGTCCGATGTTGTTGTTGGACGCCAAACCAGAGAGGTAGGCTTCGAAGACCGCATCAAGCCGTGGCATCAACTCATTGCGAGTCACGTTCACCTCCAGCCCGGCGGAGGCGAGTTGCTCCGTTGCGGCCTGAATGTCGCCGCGATGTTCGAGCCCACGAACGATGCAGTCACGAACGCTCATGGGTTCTTCCGGGAAGTCCGGTTGAGCGATCGGAATCAACTCGATCGAATCGTCGAGCGAGGTCAACATCGGACTGCCGACGAGCGTCTTGAGTCGAACCTGCAAACGCTGCACTTCGGCTCGCAACTCGATCTTGCGGTCGTTATCGGAAGCCAACCGGCGACGGATTTTGATTTCTTGCAACGGACCCGAATCGAAATCCCCACGTGCGGTAACGATCGCGCCGATACGCTCGCCTCGTTCGATCAGCGAGAGCTGTTGGACGTAGTGTGCTCGACGTTCATGCAAACGCCAAAACGCAGTCAGTGTTTCCACCAGATGGCTTTCGAGATCGAGCCTCAACTGTTGCCACGCGATGCGACTGTCGATCGACGCCGCGGTCACCAAACGTGTGTTGTAGACGCGTCCGCTCGTCGCCATCAAAGGCTGCGTGATGCTGAGGTTCAGACGCGAGTTGCCTTGGTGCGCCGGTTCGAAGAAGAGACTGTTGCTGGTCAGCGTTCCGGCCTCCTGGCTGAGGTCGATCAGCGTACCTTGACGTGTCAACTTCCGAACGCCCGCGCTCGCGGTCCAGGAATCTTGGATCAATCGTGGCGGACCGCCGGTCGTCAACGTACTGCCGACAGGATCGTTGACGCGATCAATGCCGGTTTCGAGCAAAACCGATGGATCGAACGCGGCGTCCTGTTGGATGATTTTCTCGTACGCGATCGAAGTTCGGTTGCTGATCGCGGAAATGCGAGGGCTCGACTGCAACGTGTCGGTCAACACGGTCGCGACGTCGAACTGCAGGTAGTTCGGCGAGTCCAGCAAATATCCATTGACTGGTTTTCGCCACCAAGGTTCGTCGCCAACGTTCGGCGACGCGTCGACATGATCGACGGACGCATCCGGTTCAGGCGTTAAAATCGGCTCGACGGTAACCGTGGACGCGGGATTTTGCTGCGAAACGGCGGCTAAAAACTCTCCAAACGCCCCTTCAGACTGCCCCGACGATGTCGAGGCGGTCGCACCCGGAGGACCGAACGCGGTAGATCGTGCCTCCTCGAGGCTCTTGGTCCAAAACGAAGTCGACGGCGTCGCGTCGGGATCCGCAGCACCTGCCCCTGGTGCTGTCCAATGTCCGGCCGCGACGACCGTTAACAACGTGAAAACCGTCAACGCCCGACGCCGGAAACCGCCTCTCGGCGTGCGCGCAATTCGGCTGACAACAATTCGTGCGAATTGCAGCAGACGAGAATCGCGACGAGCGTGCCTTGGGCGAAGCATCCCTGTCCGGTCGAAAAGGTCGTGATGATGAATAGCGATCAATCTGCGGAACACGGCACGGACCGGTTCCTGCGAAACGTACGTTCTGCGCCGATGCGCGGAACTAGTGCACTCCTGTTTCTTATTCGGAACGCACACTCGGTCAGGTTGCAACGATGATTCCGAAACCCCGGGCTGAAACCATGAGCACCGGTTCTCGTCGGAATTATCCGATCGCATCCCACAACCGTCAGAGTCGACGCATTCGACGCTTCTTCGCTGCCCTCTCATGAGAACGTGAAACTATGCCGTTTAGGTCGATGAGGTAACACTGATGACCAAACGAAACTTCCATTTCTTCCGACTCGAAGATCGCGTGCTCCTTTCCGGTGAAGGACTCGATCCGACGCTCGAGATGAGCCCTGATGCCGACACTGTCGCCGACCTTCTTCAGGGCGATACTGTCGGTTTGGAAAACGACATCGACGCGATCGAAGCTGCCGTGCTGGCGGCCGCGGGTGAAACACAGCCACTCCAGGACGAACAAACCGATTCCTCCGGAGATTTTGCCGAGGTCTTTGACGTTGTCTCCGCAGCAGAGCAGCTCGACCCCGCCCGTCCGATCGAAGTCGTCTTTGTCGATGCCTCCGTTGAAGACAGCGAAACGTTGCTCGCCGATATGCGAGAAAGCGGCAGCGAGGGAGCACAGTGGGTCGTCGTGATGCTCGAGAGCGATCGCAACGGGATCGAACAAATCACCGATGCCCTGGCAAAACTCTCCAGCGTCGATGCCGTTCACCTCGTGTCACACGGTGACGGCGAAGGCGTCCAGTTAGGCAACGTGAAACTCGACCAGGAAACATCGCTCGACTACGCCGGCGATATCGCTTCGTGGGGACACGCGATGGACAGCGATGCCGACCTGTTAATCTATGGTTGCGATTTGGCGAGCACGGTCGAAGGTCAAGACCTGATCGAGATGCTGGCGATCGTGTGCAACTGTGACGTCGCGGCCAGTGACGATGCAACGGGACACGAGGATCTGGGTGGTGACTGGTTGCTGGAATACACCGTCGGGGATGTGACGACAGATGTTGCGTTCGGTTATGCGGCGCAGGCGTCTTGGAACAGCACGCTGGACATCACCAGCAACCTGGTCGTGCATCACGAATACGACACATCGGGTTCACTGACGGAAACTGATGCGTCGGGAAGTGGTAACGATGGAACCTGGGTCAATGATCCGGCATGGACCAGCGACGCGGCCGTTGGTGAATACGCGATGGACTTTTCGCAGGATGCTCCCGGGGCGAACGCGGTCGTTGAAATTGCGGACGATCCGTCACTGGACTTCAGCGGCGATTTCACCGTTTCGTTCTGGTACAACGCGGACGCTTTGCAAGGCAACTCGACTCGCTTGATCGGATCGCACGACGGCAACGATGGGTTCTCGATCTACACCGACAGCGATGGAAGCCTGACTTTCTTCCTTCAAGGCAGCACCTCTTCGGCCGCCACTCTTGCGGGATCCGGTTTCGTCGCCGACGGCAATTGGCATCACGTCACCGCGACTCGCAGCGGAACGGATCTGCGTCTTTACGTTGACGGCACGTCGTCGGGCCCAACCACTGCCAACGTCGGCGTGGTGGATGTCAGCTCGACAGTCACGATCGGCGGCACCAGCGCCGCGGCAACTGATTACGAAGGCAAGTTGGACGACGTTCGCATCTACACACGTGCGATCTCGGGCAACGACGTCAATGCCTTGATGGCCAAAGGTGCCGGCATCCAAGTCGACACGTTTACCGACACGCTGGACGGAGACACCAGCAGCCTATCGGCGTTGTATGCCGACAAGGGTGCCGACGGATTCATCAGTCTGCGTGAAGCGATCGTCGCTGCAAATAACACCGACGGTGCCGACACGATTGTGCTCGGATCGGGCACATATTCACTGGACGTCACCGGTGATACCGAACAGTTGGCAGCGACTGGTGACCTGGACATTCTGTCGGACATCACGATCACCGGCAGCGGTGCGGGCGACACAATCATCGACGCTTCCGGGATGGCCGATCGGGTTTTCCATGTCACATCATCCAACTCGCTCACGCTCAGCGATTTGACGGTGGCCGGCGGAGAAGGTGACGTCTACGAAGCGGGAGCCGTCTTCAACGAAGGCACGCTGGAGGCGACCAACGTGGTGTTCCAAGACAACACCGCAATCAATCAAGCCGGTGGAGCGATCTACAGCACCGGCACGACCACGTTGACACAAGTTTCTTTGGTCGACAACGCGGCCAGCGACGGTGGTGCGTTGAACGTGGACGGCGGTGTCACGACGTTGACCAACGTCACGATCAGCGGAAACACGTCGACGTATGACGGCGGTGCCATCCGCGTCAATTCGGGCACGTTGAACGTGGACTACTCCACCATCGCGGCCAACGAAGCGACCAGTGGGAACGGTGGTGGGATTCAGGTCATTGCGGGCACGGTCAACGTGACCAACTCGATCATCGCGGACAACGTTTCCGCGTTTGGTGGAGCGGATGTCAACGGCACGCTGGCAACCAACACCAGCAACCTGATCGAAGACAATGGCGGCGTGTTGGGAACCGATCCGATTCTTTCCGCATTGACGCTTGATGCCGCCTCGGGTCAGTACTACCACAGCATCACCGATAGCAGCGCCGCCTATGATGCCGGCGGTGGAACGCCACCGACCGCCGACATCCGTGGTGAGGCTCGCGATGCGTCCGCCGACATCGGTTCGTATGAATACGTCCCGGAGGCTCCGTCGGATCTGGCCATCACGTCGACAACCGATGGTGGAATCAGCATCAACCACGATGGCGGAAACGATGCGTATTTCATTGCCGACGACGGCGACGCGATTCTGGGCGGATTGACCGCGTTGACGTTGGAGATGCAGTTCAATTCGACCTCGATCGGCAATCAGTTCACGTTCTTCTCCTACGCGACCAGCGGAAACCTCAACGCGTTAGCTGGCTTGGTCAGCGGCACGACGTTTCAGCTTCATATCGGCGGAAACAACTACGCGTTCTCCGGCTTCGACATGACTTCGCTAGGCGACGGACAACAACACAGTCTCGCCGTGACCTGGGACAGTGCCACCGGCAATGCGGCTTTACTGATCGATGGCGATCAGAAAGCAACCGCGACCGGAGTTGCGACGGGGATGTCCATTGACACCGGTGGCGGGACCCTGGTCTTTGGTCAGGAACAAGATGCGATCGATGGCGGGTACACGACGACGCAAATCTTCCGCGGCACGCTTCATGACATTCGGATTTTCAACGAAGTCCGAACGGATGCCGCCATCGCGTCCAGTTACCGAAGCGACTTGCCGCACGACGAAACGGGACTGCTCGCCAACTGGCAATTCGATGAGTTGTCCACCGGCGGCGTGGTGACCGACACGGTCAGCGGAAACAACCTGACGCTCAAGAGCGTCGACAACGGCGCGTTCACGCCGTCCACTCCAACGCTGAACCTCAGTGTTAATGAAGATGCCTCGACCGGGGATGTCATCGGATTGGTGACCGGCATCGACCTGGAACGCGAGGCAAAAATAGCCGCACTTTTAAGTGGAACCACAGATCTTTACTACAACGCTGAAACCGGGAAATTTTACCAGGCCGTGAACTCTGCCGTGGTTTGGAACACCGCACTCTCCAATGCGACGACCTCCACTCTCGAAGGTGTTGCGGGCGAATTGGTCACGATCCACTCAGCCGCTGAGAATGAATTCGTGACTGACATCGTCAACAACTCTTCAATTGCCGGCAGTTCGGTCTGGTTGGGTGCGACGGACATGGCGACGGAAGGCGAGTGGAAGTGGTACGAAGGTACGACGGCTAAAGAAACATTCTGGTCAGGCCAAACCGGCGGCCACGCTGTGGACGGAACCTATTCCAACTGGCTCAGCGGCGCCGACCCGAACGACAACGGTGCGGGTGAGGACGTAGCATACATTCGCTCCACCGGCGAATGGTCGGACATTCGCGACAGTGTCAGTTACCGTTACATCGTCCAGTGGGATGCCGACGCGGTGCTGAACGCCGCCGAGGCTCTGACCTACACAATCCAAT
>JBICHZ010000398.1:0-7525 GCA_043101355.1 Rhodopirellula sp. JB044 | reverse complement strand
TTTTCAGATAGCGGGAGTGCGAACGATGTGGCGAAGTCTCTTTTTAGCAATCGGAATCATGATCATCGTCGTTGGTGTCGAAACGATGTTCATCGATTCAGCGAGCGTGTACGCGGCAGGTGAGTCGACCGCGGTCAACTTTGTCGACCCAAACGCAACACCCGCCCCGACTACAAAGAACTGGCAACCCGGCGAGAAATTCCCTTGGGCAATGCTCGCCATCGGAACCATCATCGTCCTCTACGCCATCACGCTCCCCAAACGCTGGCACCGACCGGCCGAGGGTTGAGCGCGGTTACTTACCCTACTTTGTTGCGAACGATCCAAAAGACGGACGCTCAAGACTGGTTGAAAACCGAAACAACGGAAAGGCCGCACAACAACACTGCCGCACAAAACAGCGGCACGACAGTCAAGGTTTCTCAACCGGATCCAACAGAGCGTAACACGGAGTTGATAAACGCGTTGACTTCCCGCCCGTGCGTCAATGAGATCACGTGGCCGCCTCCTTTGACGACCGTGTCCGGTTGCGTGTATCGCAGCGGCAGTGTTCGATCCCGGTCGCCGTGGATTTGAAAGACAGGGCAATCGGGTTCAGGCGTCTCTCGCCAATCAAGAATTCTCGAAAGCGACCAACGGAACACCTCGGGATCGGAACGGCGAAATTGACCGACGAGTCCCCAAGCGAACGGCGCGATCCGTCGAAACCACGGTGATGACAGCGGGGCGACAAACCACTGCAAAGTGCCGACCGGCAAGACACGAACGAAACGTTTCAACGGCCGTGCCACTCGCGCGTACATCGGCAACTGAGCCGGCGATCGGATGCTGCCGATCAGCACGACGCCTTTGACGTCCAAGTGTTTCGCAGCATGCAGCGCCACGATTCCACCGAACGATGCGCCACCGATGAGACAGGGGCCGCGAACATCGAGATCCCGCGCGAGACGCCGGGCATAATGATCGAGCGACTCCGCCGGGTCCGGCCGCGGCCATGAGGGAACCACTAGCTGTGTGAACGCGATTTTCTGCGGTGCGAAGACACTCGCATCCGCCGCCAGCCCGGAAAGAAGAATCAGCGGCAGCGGATCGGCAGAGGACATTGATCACGCGTTCAATGGTGAGCTCATTTCAACGCCGCAGCGAGACTCTACACGTTCAGCAATCTGCTGAACCTGGCCGACAAGAGAAATGCGAGCGAGAACAGAGTCTCCCCTGTTCTACTCGCAAGACAGTGTTTCGCCTAACGGCTGACGAGATGCGTTTCGACTTCGACGAACGGGTTCGAGCGGATTTGGCCCGGTTTGAATGTGTTGGCAGTTGCCAAAGTGTCTGCTTCGGACCAATTGTTTTCGACAACCTCACCTTTTTTGACCGGTGCGTCGAAGCTGGCCGAACGGCAGATGAACGGATTGCTCACAGGACCTTCATAGGTGCGTGCACGCAGCCCCGAAGCCCCGGCTTGCCCGTGATAGCCGGCAGGTGCGGATACTTGCGGTGGTGCCGCGAACGGGCTGATTCCGTAGGGACGGAAATGGCGCGTGCCGTAGTAGACCGGTGGGTTCAACGCGAAATACGGCGGTGTGCCCACGCGGGAGCGATACTGAGCACCGTAGGGTTGGTAGAATCCGTAGGCTTGGAACCCGTAAGGGCCGAAGCACTGGGCATGCACGCTACGGTTGTCCATCAATCCGGCAAAACAAACCGCGGCGACAAGGGCGAGCATTCGCAACATGGTGAAAATCGGCTTTCCCCCGCTAGCGGCGAGGCATTTTTCGACCGGATCGACCTCCACCGTCAAAATCAGCGGATCGGCACAATCCCCGGTCAAAGGGGTGGTTTTGGTTCAAAAACGAGTCGGTGATCGTGTGGCTCAACGACACACCCCCGTGCAGACTCCACGTTAATCTCGCCCTAAAAACCTTGCAACGAAAACAACCGGTAACTTGAGCAGTTCTTTTGACGATTCGATTGAGAATTCGGCCGCACACGACGAAAACGTCCGATCGCGGTGCCCCCATGCGATGAAAATCGGCTGCGTGATCCATTCGCTCGATGGAGGAGGCGCCGAACGCGTCATGGCGGGACTGGCGTCGCGACTGGCAATGCGTCAACACGACGTCGAACTGATCACCTTGGATGACGGCAAACATCAACGTCATCCGCTGAGCGAGCGAGTGAAGTGGCTGCCCCTCGATGTGCTTTCGACTGAGGAACGCCCGGTCTCGATTCGAACACGTCTGAAGCGGCTTCGCACGGCGATCGACGCCGGCGGATATGACGTCGTGTTATCGTTTTGCGATTCGACCAATCTGCTGGTCATGATGTCGACGCTTTTGCTGCGTGGCCGGCCGCCGATCGTGCTGAGCGAACGCAGTGACCCGGCTCACCAGACGCTCGGCTCGGCCCGTGAATGGCTCCGTGATCGACTCTACCCCCGAGCCGAGGCGGTCATCGGTTTGAGCGAAGACGTCGCGGCGACCTTGCGTTCGCGGATGAACGTGAGCCCGATCGTCATCCCCTCGGCCGTCGAGCCACCGCCGCACGATTATTCCAGGGACCGAACGACGTCGGCTCGCCAATCAATCGCTCTGCCGATCGGCACCCCACCTCCCATCCGGCTGATCGCGATCGGCCGATTGGAACCCGAAAAAGGTTTGACCCGGTTGCTCGAAGCGCTCGCGACGTTGAATCGGAACGGAACGTCGCAAAACTGGCGTCTCAAAATCTTAGGCGACGGCAGCGAACTGCCACGACTGCGATCCTTTGTTGTCGAGCACGGAATTGAATCGCGAGTTGAATTCTGCGGGTGGGTTGATTCGGTGTGGCCCCTTTTGGCGGAGTCGGATGTTTTCATTCTTCCGAGCCATTACGAAGGGTTCCCGTCGGCGATGCTCGAGGCGATGGCCGGGGGACTCGCCGTCGTGGCGGTGGATGCCGGAGGTGGGGTCCGGTCGGTGATCCGCAACGGGGAGAACGCGTTGCTCGTCGAAAACTCATCGGAGTCGCTCGTCGAGGGAATCCAAACCATCCTTTCGGACAACCTGCTGCGTGAACGATTGGCGAGTCGTGCCCCCGAGGTCTGTGACCGGTTCGGGTGGGAGGCGATGGTCGATGCGTACGAAGAAGTGCTTTGCCGCGTTTGCAATAGAGAAACCGACAATCCCGCTAATCCAAACCCACATGATCTCGAGGCCCATCCCCCTGCGCCGAGTTGTGTGACACAATAAACGTCCTTGCGTTTGCGCCGATGCCCTCGAAGGAGTGAACCCGATGAGTGATTCAGAATCGAACGTCGCATCCGAAAACGATGCTGACCCGTCCGGCATGATGCCGAGCCCCGATCAGTCCGGTATGACGCCGAGCCAAAGCCCCGTGGGCGATTTGCGACAGCCTTCCGGGATCGTTCACGACAAAGACGAAGTGCCGGTTGTCGTCCACAGTCGGGCGAGCGGACCGATCGCGGAAATGACCTTCCTGCAACGGGCATTGCTCTTCGCCGAATTGGCAATGGTGTCCTACAACGACGAACGCGAGGCGACCGAAGCGGCGAAATTTGTAGGCTTTCCCGACGTCACTTTTTTTGACCACGACGGTTCTCAGGCCTATCGCTTTCGCAACGACCACGACTGTGTGATCGCCTGCCGCGGTACTGAGCCGAACGAGTGGAATGACATCCGCGCCGACGCCAACGCAACGGCCGTGTTGGCAGAAACGGCGGGCAAGGTTCACCGCGGTTTTAAAACGGAAGTCGACGACCTCTGGCCGATGCTCGAAACCGCGTTGATCGGAAACGAACAACCCACCTGGTTTTGCGGGCATTCACTCGGCGGTGCGATGGCGACGATTTGCGCGGGCCGCTGTTTTTTGTCGCACATCAAAACCACCCCGAGTGCCTTGTTCACCTACGGCAGTCCACGAGTCGGGGACAAACGATACATTAATTTTGTAAAACTCGATCATTACCGGTTCGTGAACAATAACGACATTGTCACACGCGTCCCGCCCGCCTGGATGGGATACCGTCATTGTGGTACCGAGGTATACATTGATCGAAACGGCAACATCGGGCATCTCGGGATGCTGATGAAACGTCGCGACCGATGGCGTGGATTCCTCAAGGGGCTCCGCCGATTCCGCGTCGACCATTTCTCCGATCACCCTTTGCACCAGTACATCGGACCGATACTCACCGCCGCACAACAAGAGCAAGCGGACCTGGGGCGTGGCGAAGACGCCGTCGATGCCTCAGACTTGATCCGCTGACCCCGAACGTCCCTCCTCACGGATTCCGAATGAGCTCCCCCGAATCGTCATCACCGCAATCGCAGGTATCCGCCGATGACTTGGTCGTCACGATCGAAGGCGTCGAGCTGAAACTGGCACATCCGTATGAGTCCCCCGGTGACTGGATCGGCCAGAGCGAAATCCTGAAGCAATTGCTGGCGTGCTGGATCACGGTGGATGACACCGATTTACCGTTGACGCCGCGTCTGCTCGGGTCGCCCGGAGTCGGCAAGACTCAATTGGCGATCGCCGCGGCGAAACAGCAAAAACTCCCGCTCTATATCTACCAGTGCACCGCGGACACGCGCCCGGAAGATTTGCTGATCACCCCCGTCCTCAGCCGGGGTGGCGAGATTTCGTACCACGCGTCACCTTTGGTTAGCGCGATGATCCGAGGCGGCGTTTGCATCCTGGACGAAGGCAACCGGATGAACGAGAAATCCTGGGCGTCTCTCGCGCCGTTGCTGGATAACCGCCGCTATGTGGAGTCAATCGTTGCCGGGATCACCATCCCCGCGTCCCGCAACTTCCGCGCGGCGGTGACGATGAACCAAGACGAATCCACCTTCGAGATCCCCGACTACATTCTCAGCCGCCTGCAACCAACGCTCCAAGTCGGTTTCCCGAACAAGCAGGATGAGATGGCGATCCTGCAGTACCACCTGCCGTTCGCCGAGCCGGAAATGCTCGCGTTGACGGTGGACTTTTTGCAGCATTCCCACGAATTGAAACTGGATTTTTCCTCCCGCGACGGCATTAACCTGCTGCGATACGCGATCAAACGCATGGCACAGGATCCCGACCATCCGGTCGCCCACGAAGACGCGTGGCAGGAAGCCTTGGAAAAATGCCTCGGTGAGGAAGCCGTCGATTTGGAGATGCTCGCCGAACGCCGCAGCCGAACGCTCGGCGGGGATGCGGTCCCGTTGGGATTGGCTGACCTGTTTTTCGACCCGAACGATCCGCTGCATCCTGACCGCGAAGAAGACGACGATGACGACGATCTCGATGGGATCTAGGGGCGGACCGCCCGCGACGCTTGTCACCGTCGTGGGTTCTCCGTGACGAATCACGCCGGCCTGACTCCCCCGGTGCTGGTGTTTTCGAGGACCTACCGGATCGACGCGAGGATGGCTATGTTTCTACCTGCGAAGAGCGATCAGCCGCCACCTCGACAGGCGGCGATCCGCCAACGCCTGGAGCCTATTTCCGCTGCCCATCGTGTTTTTCCGGGGGCCACCTCCGCTCGGCTTAACACCGCGACCGCGCCACCGCCTCGCGACGAAAACGATTGGCCGTTTGACACCTCCCCCCAAATTCTCACCCGTACTTCCCACGAAATTCATGTCAGATCACGAGTTACCCTTACGTCTCGCCGTCGGGGGAGATCACGCCGGTTTCCCTCTCAAAGAGCTGGTCACCAAACACTTTTCGGATTTGGTCATCGAACTGATCGACTGCGGGACTCACGATGATTCCCCGAGTGACTATCCCGATTTCGCTGTCGAAGTTGCCGAAAAAATCAACAGCGGGCAAGCCGACCGCGGACTTTTGATCTGTGGCAGCGGTGTCGGCGTCAGCGTCGCGGCAAACAAAATCACCGGCATTCGAGCCGCCATCTGCCACGACACCTATTCTGCACACCAAGGCGTTGAACACGACGACATGAACGTGCTGTGCATCGGTGGCCGGATCATCGGCAGCGAATTGGCGTTCGAAATTATCAAGGCGTTCCTTTCGGCTCGCTACACACCGGAAGAACGTCACGCACGACGCCTGCAAAAAATTGTCGCACTCGAGGAAGAATGATCCTCCTGCGAAATCGCCGGACTACTCGCCCCCGACTAACTGCCGTATAAAGACGTACGCATTCGTTCGTTTCCTTGAACCTGAGTTCGACAACCATGACCCAAATCCTGGCCGCCCGCGCGGGTGAAATCACTCCTGAAATGGAATTCGTTGCCAAGCGTGAGTCGCTCGCGCCGGAACTGATCCGTGACGAGGTCGCGGCCGGTCGAATGGTCATCCCGGCAAACAAAGTACACGCGGCCGGTTCGCTCGAACCGATGGCGATCGGCATCGCCGCCAAATGCAAAATCAACGCGAACATCGGCAACAGCGCCGTCACCAGCAACGTCGGTGAAGAACTCGAGAAACTGCACACCGCGGTTCACTTCGGTGCCGACACGGTGATGGATTTGTCGACCGGAAAAGACATCGACAACATCCGCCGTCAAATCATCGACAAGAGCCCCGTGCCGATCGGAACGGTGCCGATCTATCAGATGCTCGAAGAACTCGGTGGAAACATCGAAGACATGACGGCGCAGCACTTCCTCGACATGGTCGAACACCAAGCCAAACAAGGTGTCGACTACATGACGATTCACGTCGGTGTCAAGCTCGAACACCTGCACCTGACCGTCAACCGGGTCACCGGAATCGTCAGCCGCGGCGGATCGTTGATCGCCAAGTGGATGATGGCCCACAACAAACAAAACCCGCTGCTCGAAGCGTTCGATGACCTCTGCGACATCATGCGTGAGTACGACGTGACTTGGTCACTCGGGGACGGACTGCGACCGGGCAGCATCGCGGACGCATCCGACGCGGCTCAGTTCGCCGAACTCGACGTGCTCGGCGATTGCACCCGACGCGGTTGGGCGAATGGCACGCAGGTCATGGTCGAAGGGCCAGGACACATTCCTTTGGATCAAATCCAAATGAACATCGAGCGTCAAATCGAAGTCTGCGACGGAGCCCCCTTCTATGTGCTTGGCCCATTGGTCACGGACATCGCGCCGGGTTACGACCACATCACGAGCTGCATCGGTGCGGCCAACGCGGGCATGCACGGTGCCGCGATGCTGTGCTACGTCACCCCCAAAGAACACCTCGGGCTGCCTAACGAGGAAGACGTCAAGCAAGGCTGCATCGCCTACAAGATCGCAGCTCACTCGGCTGACGTTGCTCGCAAACGTGTCGGGGCCCAAGACCGCGATGACGCGCTCTCACGAGCACGCTTTGCGTTCGATTGGAAGGAACAATTCCGTTTGTCGCTCGACCCGGAAACGGCTCAACGTTACCACGACGAAACGTTGCCACAGGACACATTCAAGAGCGCCCACTTCTGCAGCATGTGCGGTCCGAAGTACTGCTCGATGAAGATCACCGAAGACATCCGCGAGATGACCAAGGGTAAACAGCTCGTCGAACTGCCGACGACTTAGATCCCGTC